>JAKQFZ010000350.1 GCA_029558215.1 Candidatus Omnitrophota bacterium | reverse complement strand
CGTTGGCGTCGGTGAAGGCTCTGGCGTCTCAGTCTGTGTCCAAGTCGGTGTTTTGGTTGACGTGTTCGTTTGTGTCGGTGTCCAGGTCGGAGTATAGGAGAACGTTGGCGTATCTGAGACAGTGCACGTTGGTGTCGCTGTGAATGTGGCTGAAGGAGTTGGTGTGTCCACAGATGGAGAATACCAGTATCCTGCGAAAATGAAGAGATCTTCTCCATTCACAACACCATCTATGTTGAAATCGCCGTCAACGTCTCCACTTGAAGTGCATGCAACAAGAATCAGCATATCGAGGCCGTTGACACTCCCATCGCCATTGAGATCACACCCGGGCTTGGGAGTCTTTGGTGGCGTCGGTGTGGAAGTTGGAGTCATCGTCCAAGTATCTGTCGGAGAATAAGTCGGAGTATTTGTTGGCGTTTCAGTTGGTGTCGAAGAAGGAGAACTGGTTGGTGTATTCGTTACCGATGCTTGAGGATTGGCATTCCAGAGCATTGCCGTTCCGTCCATACCTGCTGTCAGAATCTGGCTCCCATCTGAAGAGAAATCCGCAGATGAAATCTCTTGCAGATGGCAACGAAGAATCATCAGTTCTTCACCTGTCATCGCATTCCAAATTCTTGCTGTCTTGTCTTGTCCAGCGGTCAAGACTCTGGTTGCATCATCTGAATAGGCGACAGTCCAAACGGGAGCTGTATGCCCTTGAATCTCGCGAATCGTTTCACCTGTCGACGCGTTCCAAAGACGTGCTGAATGATCCACGCTGCCCGTTAAGACTGTCGAACCATCTGGAGAGAGCACAACGCTGGTCACCAGATCCGTGTGTCCGGAGAACAGTTGGAGTTCAGTCCTCGAGGAAGCATCCCAGATTCGAGCAGCCCAATCGGCGCCACCTGTCAGAATCCTCGATCCGTTTCTCGAAAACTCTGCCCCGCTGACACCATGTGAGTGTGCGGCAAGGGTGGCAAGCACTGCTCCTGTTGAGGGATTCCATATCTTTGCAGTTCCATCAAGGCTTCCCGTAATGATCTCGTCTCTGGTCCGGCAAAAATCAACGTCGAGAACTGCTCCCGAGTGACCACTAAAGGTACGAACTATGAGTCCTGTTGTCAGATTCCACAGTTTCGCCGTATTGTCCCAGCTGCCTGACAGAAGTTGAGGTCCGCTCGGGCTGAACTCAAGGCACATAACAGCATCGCCGTGCCCAGAGAGCGTCTGCAATGAGGATTTTGTTGCCTTATCCCATATCTTTATTGTGCCATCCCAGCTACTCGTGGCGATTTTAGTGTCATCTGGAGAGAAGCGAACACCGGAAATTCCAGCCTTGTGTTCTGCAAGAACGCGCATCGTAGCGCCCGAACTGCGCTCCCAAATACGAACAGTTCCATCGTTGCTTCCAGTGAGCATCTTTGTTCCATCCGGCGAATAAGACACTGAGGACACGGGACCTTCGTGCCCTAGAAGAGGATACACCTCTTCGGCCGTGTCGGTTTTCCAGACAATGGCAGTGCCATCGTCTCCCCCTGTCAGGATATTTGAGCCGTCCGATGAAAAGGCAACAGAGAGGACATATCCGTCATGTCCAAGAAAGCTTCTGAGTTCAGTTCTGGTCAAGACATCCCATGTCTTTGCTCTTCCATCCAGACTTCCCGTGACCAACTGAGTTCCATCGGGTGAGAAGGCGACCGAGGTTACCCCGGCACCGTGGCCGGTCAGCACTCCCAGAGAATCTCCAGTTTGCGTGTTCCATAGATGAACGCTTGCGTCCGACGAAGCAGTGGCAAGCATGGAGCCATCAGGGGAGAAACAGACACTGCTGACGGCAGCAAGGTGTCCCTGGAATGTTCTCACGACTGTGCCGTCAGCGGCGTTCCAGATGATGGCAGTTCTGTCATCGCTTCCAGTGGCAATCAACGAACCGTCTGTCGAGATATGGACGGCATTCACACCGGCAGTGTGTCCCTGAAGTACTTGAACATCCTGCGACAAAGCCAAACTCCAGACACGTGCCGTACGATCTGCGCTGGCTGTCACCAGCAGATTGCCCCTTGGGGAGAAGCAGATCGAGGTGACCTGCGCCGAATGCCCGAAGAGAACTGCAGATTTTCGGTAAGTATTTGTCTCGAAAATACTGACATTAACAGAACCGACAGCAACCGTGTCTCCGGAAGGGGAGAACTGAACACAGTTGACCTGTCCCAAGCCGAATTGCCAATCTGGTTTGGTTACTTCTTGAGAGGCCATGGATTCAGAAACACAGAAAATGGCAAAGGATACCAGATACAGAGACCCAAGGATGAACGAACGCATTCCTGCCCTCCAGCTCATTGAAGCCTAAGAGTCTTGAAAAGGATTGCCAAGAAGTACAATCCAGACGCAAAGAGAAAAGGCAGCCAGGAAGACAAAGCCTCACTTTTCCTGGCTGCCTTCATAGGAATCATTTCTCCGCAGTCCATCGGACGGCGCAGTGAAATATCCTTTCATCAGATTCGGCTCTCGCAAGATCCTTTTCCGTCTTGTAAGAGCAGTTTTCTTCCAGCACCATTCACTCAGTACAGGAACCAGTCCTCATTGCGATCTAGGCGATACTCC
>JAKQFZ010000331.1 GCA_029558215.1 Candidatus Omnitrophota bacterium | reverse complement strand
GCCAAGACGGCTCCGTCTTTGGATCGTTGGTAATAAACCCACCCGCCGACCCATCGACCAGCAATTGAGCCACGATCTCTGCGGGGGATTCTGTCAGAGTATGGTAAACAGGATCAGTCATTTCATAGCCTCTTCAGATATGATCTTGTTTACTGCCCGCTGTTCCCCCGGGGCTTCAATCACTTTACTAAGGAACTTGGCTTGTCGTATTCCTGAGCGAACAATCTCAGTTCGCTCATGGACCCAGATTGCATAAAAGGCACTGTATCCAACATAAACCGAAGTCTTCAACCCATCGCCTTGGGATTCCACGTACCCGGACTTCCACAGGAACTTCGTATCTACTGGGACGATACGACGACTTTTGCCAAGAATGTAACGACCAGCCTTTTCGAATCCCTTTTTGAAATTCTTTGCGAATCTCTTATTTTGACGAAGAATGGCTTTTGTTGTTTCGTTGATCCCTTGCAGTTCCATTTTAATCATAGTTTCACCTAGATGCGAGCAATATACAAACTTTCAGACGCTCGCATATTTGGGATCGCTCGGATAACACGAATTCGATTATGTTCCGGGGGCACCTCCGGTGCGTCCACCAGCAAACCCAGCCAGAGGATGCCCCCAAGAACGACGCTGCTGTCTACGTAGACCGTAGAGCGAGCCATGAACTCCTCGCCCTTATCGGTGATGTCTCTTTCGTTGCGATCTTCCCAGCGAACTTTAATTTCTACAGGGTCGCTGTATGTGGGCCTGTTGAATCTGTCGTAACCGGACAGATGCCAGTAAACTGCAATTTGTCTTTTGACTCTGGAAATAAGACTCATAACGAATCTTTCACGCTATCGTATTTGCTGCCACCCCAGTTCACTGACAGAGACAGCTTTGATCCGCTGATCGTCTGTTGATTCCATCGAGCAAGTGCCCCGGAACTGTCTACGATCATCGCTTGTTGTCCCTGTCGTGTTTGGTTCAGCATGTACCCCGTCTTCCATAGGTACGTCGCTGAAACTGTTCCGGTCGTTTCTGACAGGACTTGCCCTGTGAAGCAGGCATAAAAATGACCGGCCAACCACCGTTCAATTAGTTCCAGTTTCGCATCGCTTAGACCTTGTGGAACGCAATGGGTGTCCACAAGGTCTGCAGCGGTTTCAATGAAGGGTGCCAGGACGACTTCCGCCTCCCCCGCGTTGGAGTCGAAGTCCACAATACCTACGACTTTTTCTGCGGTGGTGCGGATCGCCATTACTCTTCCTCTTCCTCTTCCGTTGGTGCGTCGTCCGACAAAGCCGCCTTCATTTCTTTCAGAAGATTTTTGAACGCCTTCTGAAGCTGCTTGTGGTTGACGATGTTGGGGGGCTCGGTGTCGCAGATATCCTGATCCACCAGAATTCGGTATCGGCGACCTTTCTGGTACACCTGCACCGGCTTTCCGGCAACGTCAGCGAGGGCTTGACAGTTCGACTCCCACTGATCGGAAATGTCTTTTCCACAGGGGTGCATCGATTCCAGAGCCCCCTTCGCTTCATACTTGGGGACGAGTTCCAGTTTGTCTCGGAACTTCTCCGGAATGGTGTCGCCGTTGAATTCGAACGATTCCCCTGCCTTGTACTCTTTCCCGCTCTGGAAGTGCTTCCCAAAACCTTCGCGTACTCGAACCAAAACTGCCATCACATATCTCCTGAAGCTGGTGTAAAAAATGAAGGGGCCGAAACCCCTTCATACTCGTTTTGTTGCAATTGCAGAACGAAAACTACGCGACGTCCAGATGCAGAATGCCGGTCTGTTCGTAGTAGTCGGAACGGTACTGTGCGACCATGATACACATCGTTTTCAGATGCTTTTCCATGCCGCCTCCCGTTTCCCACTCGACCGTTCGAATATCCATGCCGACAACAGCTCGTGCTGTCATTGGATTTCGTTCAACGATCACCATCTGATAGCCAGTCAGCAGTGCGGACATCTCCACAGAGCTAACCATGTCAAGGCTTCGCAGTCGATCGATCAGCAGTTCGCTGTCGTACTGAGCACTGAAGGGCTTCTGCATGTGCTCATACCAGTTCAGCCCATAGACGATGTCAAACGGGCCGTAGTGGAAGTTTTCAATCAACAGCTTGATCGCTTCAACGATCTGCTGCCGCAACTTTTCCGGGGTCCAGGCGCCGTCTGTAGGAACCAGCAAGGTGTGAGTCAGACGGTTCGGGAAATTGGTCGCCCCATATACGGCGGAACCACCGTAGCGATAGATTGGGCGAATGCCCAAAGACAGTTCTTCCACTGCCAGAGCGACTTTCTCGCCGGTCAGTCGCAGGTTTGTGGTGTCCAGCGGAGCACCGCCCCGGCGGCTTACTGCCAAGTCACGCAGGCTGAAGTCAGCGTCTTTGTGAATGATTGGCAGAGGCAGCGAAATATCGTCGTACTGCGGAATGTCGGCTTCACCGCGTCGGCGAGCATCCATGCTGATCGTCGCATCAGTGATGTCCGACCGGCGTTGCTGTTCCAGTTTTGTGACTGCCATGCCGTCAGGAATGGTCAGTGTATTGATGGATCGCAATTTCTGCCAGAACATCAGTCTCGCTTTGGCCGCTTCGATAACTTCATTATCGAACAGCAGCCAGGCGTCTCGGGTCATTGTGGTTTCCGCATTGACTGCGAAGACCTTTCGGATGGGGTCGCCGTTGGAGTCATACTTGCCCGTCAAAAGCGACGCGTAAGTCTGATCCTTTCGGCCCTTCCAAGGGCGAAGTGCCCCTGTGTCATAACCGACTCGGGACAGTCGATTGAATACCGACCCCCGCAAGTCAAGGCTCACCTCACTGGTCATAGAACTCTCCTGAAACAAAAGACAAAAGATTTAACAAACGAGGGTGGTTGAAAAACGACTACTCGGAGTCGGCGGTTGAGTTGATGAACGTGGATACTCGGCGGGCTTTACAATGAGCGAAACCAGAAGAGTCCCCGGAGGTCATTGATTCATGGGCGATAAACATCACCTGATCATTGTCAGTTGCGATCTTGAAGGCGCCTTCGCCGTTCGAAGTCAGTCGGGTGACGTCCTTCACGACTTCAACCCCATCTTCCAAGAGAACAGCCAGAACGTCACCCTCTTGTGGGATCAGAACTGGAATCCTTTCGGTGTCCTGAGCCCCATCGTAGATGTCGTCCACAGTCATTCCTGACATCAGATCAACGTCCACGATCAGGCATTCTCCGGGACCGCCGTCAAAGTTGTGCTTTTTGACACGCCCTGCAGAGGTGGGAACCACAAGCATCCCGGGCTGCAGGTCGCTTGCGTCGTTTGGATACTCTTCCAAACGACCAGTGAAAATCAACGCAATCTTGTTGTGATTGCGTGCTTTACTTTCGGCCATCGCTATACCTTTCAAAAATGAACGAAATTCAGATCAACACGAACAATCGCTCAACGCGATGGTTTACTTGCTCGATGCGAAGGAAGACGGCATTGGAAGATTCTCTTCTTCGCCTTCCTGATTGGCCAACATGGCCGGAATCTGTCCGAACGCGGCACCGCCGTAATAAGGCACGTTCTGCTGCCACTGTGGCGGAAGCTGTTCTGTTGGAGCGACAGCTGCCTTTTGTGCTGCTTCCCGGGCTTTGCGTGAATTGGCCAAGGCAACAGCCAGCTTGCGAAGTGGGTCCGGTTCCATCGCTCGCAGTTCGGAATCGGTGTACAGGTTCTGGTCCTTTGTTTCCTCCAAAATGAAAGCAATATCCGTATTGACTTGGGCGTTCATCACTTGAATGCCCCGGGTCACGGTCTGCTTCCATTCCGGGGGGCAGACCCCCATGAATTCTTCCCAGGTCATTCGTGGTCCGGTCTGCTGATTGGCCACAACGACCGTTTCTTTGGTTGCAGCAGTCGTCTTATCGACAAGCTTCTGCAGCTTGGCTTCGTCCCATGTGTTCAGCATGGGGCGATCGCTTTCCTCGAATGCCTGATTTGCGATCAGGGCAGCGATCAGTTTTTCTTTCATAATGGACGAACCTCCTTCGTTGCCTACGAAAACTCCGGACATCGTCCGGTACTCAGTCACCCGTTTAACTTCAACGGGGCCTGCAACATCAAGAGTGACGGAGTCGTCACCATTGATGGTGTATCCAATCTTCCAAAGCTTTGAGTTGATCTCAGCGATGAAGAATGTCTGGTAGACCTCCTCGATCCACGGGTAGTGATCTTGTCCGTTCACCAGCAAGTACGCCTTGAGTTGAAGCCGCAAGGCGTCTCTCAAGTTTGAGGTTGATAACTGATTTGCTACCAGCTTGTCAACCCTTGTTTTCAATTCTTTCTGAAGTTCTTCAGGGAGAGGCGTGCCATCCTGCATCACCATCAAACCAGCACCATCGGCCAGACTGCATGCCCCTTTTTTTGAAAAAAGGATCGCCAAGTGGTCTGGCCGGAAGTTGACTGCCTTTCCGATGTACGACTTTCCGTTGTAGTCGCCGTTGCAGATGATCATATCTGCAACCATGCCGGTTGAGACTTCAACCGGCACCCCGGCTTCAATGTTTGCGATGAGCTGTGGGGCCAGTGCCGTCGCTTTTTCAATGTCGATCCAAGCGTCGGCTTTTAGTTTGCCCTCATACGACGTGTTCAAAAGGAACCCAACACGAGTGGTTTCCAGTACGGCGGGATCTGCAGCGGAAATAAAGTTCCCTACAGCATCTGTTGGATGATCCAGAACGATGGGTTTGGTGTTCCATGAGGGAACGGATTCTGCGGCGGGTTCGGGACCATAGTAAAGAGCCCCTTCGTTTGCCGTGAATACACCCTCTGTCAGCATCACCACGGGAGCGACATAGTATTCCCGCCCCTCCAGTGTCTTTTTGGTATATGTGGCGAGTGTACTCTTGTTGAAGAGAAACTTACTCATTGTTGATCCATTCTGAATCTTGGGGAACGAATTGCTGCAGCAGGGTTGAGTCGGTATCCACTGCCTCAGGGATGACTTTTGATGCGAGGGCCTCAGCGACTACGTAGGCAGCCCCAACACCACTCGCCCCAAGAACTCCGGCAGCAGCGAGGCCAATAAGGGGTTTTGCCAGTTTGGACAAAGTCGACGGGGTTTGCGGTGGTGGGGGTGGGTAGTGATGGTGTGTCTCCGGGCAGTGGATTTTCATTTCGTCTTCCATCTTTTCGCCCTCTACTGCTCGTCCTGCTAACCGTCGTGCGTCCTTCCAGTTTAGGTGGGCTGTATCTGCCGATCGTTTGAGCGACCGTAGTGCCAGCCATTGCTGTGCCTCTGCAAGATCCTGAGTTCGGCTAAATGCCCTCTCCGTCAAGTCCTGCAAAGCGGTATCTTGGTTCGTATTTGTCTCGGCAGTCGCCGTCTCCATTATCCTCATCTCCCATGCTGGTGGTCAGGAGATACTTTGAAGGGTCAAGATGGGATGTTCCCTGTAGCGTGTCAAGAAACAGCGATTTCTGTATTTCAAGAAATCGCTGTTCGAGTGATGTATGCTGCTGGTGAGACGACATACAATTAAGTCACTTTGGCAGGCATGCCTACTGCGGCCGCATCCAGTCGGCTCTTTGCCAGCGAATCTCGGTCCAACTGACCTGCAGCCTTCGCCCCAACAAGCTGCTGCTGCAGCATGAACTGCATCTGAGCCTGCTGATTGATGAACTCTGCCCCGGAATTGTGCCGGTGTGCGGCTTCATTCAGGCGGGCATTGAAGTTCGCGAAATTCTGATCCATCTGCTTTGCGATTGTTGGGTCTACTTCTCCGGGCATTTTTGGTTCCTCTGGTGCAATTGGTGGACTTTTGAAATTCAAACAGTCGGCTGGAGTAGCCATTCGTGTGTCTATGATAAACACACTATTTTCCCAGTCAACCCCATCACTTGCCATTTTGTAAATCCTTGCGGATTGTTACTATGGGGATGGGTTTATCCATGGAGTATTCCTGCGGGGGTCCCACCCGGCGGATACTCCCGTCTGCTAGTTGCTCTCCCTGTACAATCGAAATTTTTCTGTCTCGTAGCCGGGACACTTCGCTTTCTAGGCTGTCAATACGGTTCATCAATGCCAAAACTCGCGGATCTTTGTGAAGCCAAGCCTCGATCCATACATTGACTTCTTCCTCTGAGGGGACTCCTATCATCCCCTTTTCCCCGGGGGGTCCCCGGAACCGTTCGGGGTCATCCTCCATCATAGCCCGAACCACTTCAAAGACGATGGGTACCACCTCTTCCGGGCTTGGTTTTGGCCCCGGCTCCCCACGGGGTCCGGTTTGCCCGGGTGGTCCCGGATTTCCCTGCGGACCGATTGAGCCGGGCTGTCCGGCTACCCCTCGGAAGCTTTCCGGATTGTTCTGGATGTATGCTGCAACGGCCCTGCCGATAGCTTCATCCGAAATGACCGGAACAACTTGTGGCGGCGACTGTTGTCTTGGAGGGTACGGAGTGACTCCAACAATCGACGGGGGGCCGACGGGAATCCCGATACCGATCATTGGCTGTCGAATTTCTGGCTTCACAAGGTTTGGGCATGTGGGACACGGAACCCCGTATTGTGTGCTCACAAATTCTTTTAGTTCTTCGTTGTTTACAATAACGACCTCAGGATGATGTCGAGACACTGTATTTCGAGAAACCAATCGCTGCTGTCCCGGGGGCATGTTAGTGAATCCAATATGGATACCCGCAAGAGCGAATCGACCATCCTGATGCTGAACGACAACAGGACCGCCAGAATCCCCGGGAATGGTGTGTTGCCAGTTATCCCCCTTCACATACGTTTCATAGTAAGTGCCTGGGAAACAAAAACGATCTGGACCTCCCTGAAGTTCTGGACCAAACCCGCAAAGGGTGCATGGGGTTCCCTCGGGGACCTCTTCCGCCAGCATGATTTCCGGGAAGTAGGTCTCTGTGAGGACCTCCAGAATAGCGACATCATGTCGGGGGTGACGGCCAACAAAGTTCGCTGTAGCCCGCAGATTACCCCCTTCCACGCGAATACTGTCCCATGGTTCAGAGAAAATATGAGCTGCTGTCAAAATGACAGCTCGTCTCGGGTGTGTCCTGTGTGCAATGCACACCCCCGATCCATAAGAAACAGACCCGGAGTTGTCTCGAAGCACGATCTTGAAGATTTGTCCGCTCGCTGGCAGACACAAGGAAAGAGCCACGATAAACGCAATGAGCTGGTGCATTGGTTTCCTTTCACAGTTCGGAGAAGTTCTTTTGTAACGCGAGTTCATAGTTAATCATCTTATGGTCTTCAATGCCGTCTGTCAAGATGTTTGGCCAGCGACCAACGATACGCCACCAAAGACGACGGTACAGCCAAGGGTTCTCCCAGATGTTGCACTGCGGGTCAATGTATAAGGGAAGACCAACGTGACGGAACCCAAACAAACGCGAAGGCATCCGGGGGATAATGTCGTTGTTGTTGACAAATCTCCAAATCCCAATGCGGTGGGACTCGTTGGGCAGGACCGAAAGCCCCAATTCAACGTGTTTCTTGAAGTCCGCATCTCCCACGCGAGGACTGCCAAAGGTGATCAGACCCGATGGAACGTATTTTTTCTGGTTCGTTTCAATCCATCGCTGCGTCATCCGGGCAGAAAAGAGTGTCGCCAAAGCCCCACCAAGCGAATGCCCCGTGATGTACACGGGACGCCGTTTCGTTCGAATGGCGTGATCCAATCGCTCAACGACATCGATATAAAAGTAGTCAATCTCCTGCCGGAACCCTGCAGAAATGTATCCGATGCGAGGCTCTAAAATCCATGAGCATTTCAGGTCAGAATAAACCTGACTCTGATTTGTGGGGTCCGTGCCCCGGAACGCAACGTAAATCGCTTCCGCTGTGGTTATTACACAGGCCATCGTCGAGCCCATTCCCTGCACAGCTTCTGCAGAGATATAACGAACCTTAAAGTGCGATTGAAAAGAGTGTTCGTAAATCATTCTGGAAATGAATGCAGATTCCTCAGCAATTTCTACCAAAGAATTACGATACCATATTTTTTCAGGCCGCTTCATTTTTAACCTCTCGCAATTTTTGGAAGGATCTTGAGCATACCGAATGAGACCGTGTGGTCATGACCGGAAGTCCAAGTACACTTCACTCCCCAGTGGTGATAGGTGTAGTTAGGTTTTCCAACATAGGAGGCATCGTCAAGAGCGTTTTCAGGATAAGTGATCAAGAAGTAACTGTCTCCATCGCTGTCATCGACCCAGTCAATGTCAAACTCTACTTCTGGGGTCTCTTTCCCGTTGACAGTGAGACCGAAGACAATGGATTCACAATCAGAGAACAAAAGCGATCCAAGTCCCGTCAACAGCACGGGAGTATCGCTTCCATCCACACCATACAAACGAAGCACAATATGTCGTGCGTTTTCAACAGTTCGTGCATCTCCCTTCCTTAGGGTTGTGGGCATCCCCACAGTTTCCAACTCCATGCCAGCGACCGCCTCAGCAGAAGCAAGGGCAAGGGTGAGCCTTGTATCCATGGCTTCCAGCAAAGCTTTCACTTCCAGCAAAGTATCCTGCTGTGCATCACCTGTGGGTCCAGCGTCTGAAGAATCAGACGAGTCCGAACTTGTGGTTCCACTCACTGGGGGGTATTGATCATACACAATGTCGTCGTTGGGCAGCAGACCCCCTTCCGCCAATGCGTTGGAATAAAGAATCGTCCCTGTCTTGTAGATGACCACCCGCCAATACAGCTCGCCTACAAGTTCTTCTGCGATGTCAAATACGAACAGTCCCGAATTATCGCTTTCAGCGGGCTCCAAAAGATCGCCCCCGGCATTCACCAGAACTCCGGCAGGGGTGAATACAAAGGCATACATGTCCGTGTAGTTTGCGTATGGTGGGAGACTGACGTATTTTTCTACCATGACATCACCCTTCGATGATTGTTAAACCTTCGTTGATATTTCGAACTCGTTCTTCCACAGTCGCAATGTACTGTGGAACGCCAACGGCGACTCCAGTTTCGACAAGCAAGCTCGTTACGAACATACGAACCTGATAGATCACCCATCGTTCTTGGGAAACTCCGTCCGGCGGAGGACCATAACGATGAATAAATGATTGCAGGATTTCG
>JAKQFZ010001235.1 GCA_029558215.1 Candidatus Omnitrophota bacterium | reverse complement strand
GTGTTTGATTGTTCTCAGTTCAATCAAACACCACGATATGTTCCTCCAGAACCATCGGACCCCTTCAAGGGCTGTGGCGCAGCATTGTTCGATGCTCAACGGAATCTGGTCCTCAATCTCAACATTGGGGACCATGTGTGGGCTCTGACGGCAAATGGCCCCCAACAACTTGAGGTGTTGGGGGTCACTGCCACTGCTCTGACCCGCCAAGCCATGCTACAGAACAATTCGTTCTCTGCCATTGCCAAATGGGATGAGAACTACCTGTCAGACACACTGGCCTTCAGCATGAAGCGAGTCAGTGGAGCGTGGCGGCTGGTCAAACTCGATTCAGACGGCGAGCCTGTCACCGATGTCGATGCCGAGGCGACCAACCGGTTGTGGCTCGAAGAAGCCAATATCGGCCTCAGCGTGGACGAATGGTGTCTCCACATGTTTGAGGGGTTCTCGGACATCGAAGTGGAGATCGAACAGGCACCAATTGCATTGGAAGAAGAGGTGACAAATGAGTGAAGATTCACTCGGCGATCGGATGAAGTGGTACGAGAAGCGATACTCCCACGAGTTGCTGCCAATGATCCCGGTCTTGGCACGCATGGACGGGAGATCGTTTCACACATTCACCAAGGGTCTGCTCCGGCCCTTCGATGAGCGTTTGTCGAAGCTGATGATCGAGGTGACAAAATACCTCGTTCACATGACAAATGCTCGATGCGGATACACACAGTCTGACGAGATCACACTCGTCTGGCAGACCGACGATCCGGAAGGGGAAATCTTCTTCGGCGGCAAGCTACAGAAGATGATCTCCATTATCGGATCACTGACAACACTCCGATTCAACCAGCTTCTCCCGCAGTTCTTGCCCGAGAAGAAGGACGAAAGTCCTGTGTTCGACTCCAGAGTGTGGGAAGTCCCGGTGGAATATGAAGCAGCAAATGCGTTCATCTGGCGGGAGCAGGATGCGACTCGCAACTCGATTCAGATGGCTGGTCAGGCGAATTTCTCGCACGCTGAACTTCAGGGCGTCAGTTGCAACCAGATTCAGGAAAAGCTCTT
>JAKQFZ010000320.1 GCA_029558215.1 Candidatus Omnitrophota bacterium | reverse complement strand
AGAGTCAACGTAGATGATCCAGGTTTCGGAATAGAAAGAAATGTCCTGCGTCATGGCACCTTCTCGCGGTTCAGGATGGTCGTACATATTGACAGCCTGGATGCCGCGTTGAGATCGTCACGCGAGTCGTTCCAACAGGGTGAGTTGTATGAGGAGGTCCAGAACTTCCTGCGTGCCGGTTTCAATCTCGCGCGTAACCGTCTTGTTGAGCACGACCGATCTCAGTCGCCTATTGCCTTGATCTCTGCACGCGTGTCGTCTGCCCCTGGCAGTATGACGCGCAGGCCCATAGTGTCGCTTGCCAAATTAGTGGCAGAAAACAAGGCGACGCCGTTCTACTACCGTTTTCCTTCTGGGCTCCGTCCCAAGGAACAGGCCAAGTTCCTGGAGGAACTGCGCGACCGGGCAGAGGGAACAGATGGATTGCTTCGCTCAATAGAGATGGTTGTCTTGGACTCAAAAGAGGCACTTGCGGTCTTTGACATATGCGACGGGAAGGTGCTGATTAACTCGTCCCATCCATTTATCGCTGCTTTTCAGGAGTTCTTTACTGATATCCGAAGAAGTCTTCCGCTCGAGATGTTCGTGATGAGTGAGATCCTAATGGAAGCTCATCTATACCATATGGGATTGGAGGAGAGTATTATTCGTGACGTTCTCGGCAGACGAGATGAACTGCTGAGGCAATTTGTGAGATCGTCTGCCCGGCGGACGGCGGGGATGATTGCTCTTTCGCTCATCGAAGCGCGCGATGACGAGAACAAACTTGAAGAGGAGATGCGAGCTGCTTTTGAAGCGCTGGGGTTCGCGAACGTCATTCGCATAGGAGGAAAAGGCAAGCCAGACGGCACAGCCGAGGCTCATCTTGCAGCGGCTGAAGATGGGAGAGTTCAGCGCTATAAGGTCGGACTTGAAGCGAAGAGCGGCCAGCCTGTTTCCGCTCATCGCCTGGGAGTGTCTGGCATAGCCAGACATATGGAAGACTACGGTTGTGATCATCACCTGGTGATCGCCAATGGTTTCGCCACCTCCACGGGAGAGGATTCGGCGTCAGTCCGTGAGATCAAGTCACACAAAGAGACCACAGGCAAGACGATCACCCTTATGCACATTGACGATCTCGCGAGATTGATTCGTATTGTCTCCTCCAGGCGAGTGGGTGGCCTCAGCCGCCTTCGGGGACTGTTCAGAGATTGCATAACTCCAGAAGAAAGCAAGGCATGGGTTGAGGGACTCGCATCCGAGATACCAAAGAACTGGCCGTATAAAGAGATTCTCGAGACGATATGGCATTTGGCACAAGAACAACCTTACGAAGCCGTGGAATATGCGGCGGTAGAAACGGAACTCCGTCATCGCAAGCCGCCCATTAGAATGGACAAGAAAGACCTGATTGAATGCTGTAGGGCCATGCAGGTGATGGCACGCGGCGTTGTCTTCGCCCGCGAGAAGTCCGTGGAAATAGACAGGCGTCCAGACCTAATACTGAACGACATCCAGGCGGCAGTTGGGGAGTATCTAGACCAGGAGAAAAGAACGATCGACATATGACATCCGCCGCTCAGAAAGCCCATATCCGACCCGTTCATCCATTTCCGGCACGGATGGCTCCGTCCATTGTGTGGGATTCACTGCCCGATGCGCCACAGCCATTGAGGATTCTTGATCCGATGTCGGGGTCGGGAACAACGCTTGTATGCGCCAGGGCAAAGGGCCATTATGCCGTCGGGTGCGACACTGACCCTTTGGCGCTGGTCATCGCGCGCGCCTGGTGCTCTGATATTGCCCCCGAACGACTGAAGCATCGCGCCAGTATTGTCTTGGACAGAGCACGGCACTTGGCAAACGCGTTGAACCATAGAGAGGCCTATCCTAGAGGGACAGATGAGGAAACACGGCAGTTTATCGACTTCTGGTTCGATCACACAAATCGCTGTCAACTAGTCGCCCTAGCCACTTGTATTGCACGAATGAAGTGTGACGTTGAGAAGACATTACTGTGGTGCGCTTTCTCTCGCCTCATCATCACGAAGACCAGTGGGGCTTCTCTCGCGATGGATGTCTCGCACAGCCGTCC
>JAKQFZ010000319.1 GCA_029558215.1 Candidatus Omnitrophota bacterium | reverse complement strand
GGTTGTGGCACCCTTGGGCCGTCCCGCGTGGGTCACCTTCCGGAAATTCTTCATGCACCTAGCCCTAGACATGGGAAGACCACATTACGTCATGCACGCGTCATGTGTCGCAGACAAGATGGGGAACGCAGCGTACCATTCCCCGCATATTCCGCAATCGTTGTTTCCAGAGCGTGCGGGGATAATGCCCTTCATTGACTTGTTGCCCTTCCGGATCATCTCTGTCATCACTATCCCTATATGGACTAGACGTTACAGGTGACACCTATATAAACCTCTTGACAGTATTCCTGACTTATGCTATAAGACAAACAGCCTTTAGATGCGGGGAATTAAATGGCTACTTCCTTTTGGGGTTATAAGAATAACACTACACCTCCTAATACCTTTGAACGCCAAAGGGTTACCCCCTATCATCTTTTCACAAAGCTCGGGGAACCTTTCGTTTACGTGCTAAGCACTTCTCAGTTCTTTCACATCGATGCTCCCACATACCGACTCTTGGATTTATGCCTCATTATGCCGATTGAGGACGCCGCCTCTCAATTGGCTTCTGAAACGCAGCAGTCACCTGAAGAAATCGAAACCATCGTATCCGAGGTCCGATTCCTGGCCGCGAACGGCCTGTTTGACGTCCCCGATTTCTCTATCTCAGACGACGAGATTGAGCGGCAACTCGACAGAAGGTATGAAGGGCCATGGACGAAGTTGGAACTCGCATTGGCCGAAACATGCAATCTCGCCTGCAAATACTGCTACTGCGAGACTTTTCGTGATCAACCACGCAAAGGCTTGATGTCGAAGAAGGTCGCCAAAGATGCCATAGATTGGCTGTTTTCGGCCTGTGGCAATGCCAAGAAACTGGACATCACGCTCTTTGGCGGCGAACCCTTAACTAACAAGCCTGTGTTTAGATTCTTGATGGATTATAGCCACCGTCTGGCCAGATCGCATGGCAAGACCATCCGCTATTCCATGACCACAAATGGCACCCTGATTGACGATATGGTCATCCATTACATCAAGAAGCACAACTTCGGTCTTATGGTCAGCCTCGATGGGCCACCCGAAATCCATGATCAACAGCGGCCTTGTCACAATGGAGGGGGATCCTATGCCGCGGCAGCAGCGGGCATAAGGCGCCTTATGAACAGAAGGAAGAGGGTAACGGTGCGCTGCACTATAACAAAAGACTCACCCCCTCTGCTCGATCTCATACGTTTCTTTGATGATTTCGGCTTCTCTCGCATTGGGATCGCCTACGCAAGAGACCCTCTGCGCGACGGCGATCCTCTGCTCACTGAAATGGAGCGGACGGCCATTAGTCGCCAACAGGATGATATCCTCCCCATTCTTTTCGAGGAGTTTCGGAGATCCAAAATACCGAAGTATTTTCCCTACGCCAGATTCATACGCTCTCAGGGAACGTCGGTCACAGCCTCCGGAATTGCCCTCAAATGCGGTGCCTCCCACGGTACGATTACTGTGGGCGCCGACGGCACACTGTACCCATGTCATCGTTTTGTGGGAATGTCTGCTTTCTCATTGGGAAGTCTGGAAACAGGACCCAATGTCTCACTTTGCAGACACTTCTGGCACCTTTATAACAGAGCAGTGGAAACGCAATGTGCCTCTTGTTGGGCAATTCAGCTTTGCAGGCGACCGTGCCCCTGGGATATCTCCAAAGCGACCGGAGGATTTGGCGCACCCGAGGACTGGGAATGTCGCCTGGTGCGCGCTTCGATCGAAAGGGGTGCCTACGTCGCATGGCGGATGCAGAAGGATTTTCCAGAAGCCTTTGCAAGGCTTCTGGGGCAAGGAGCCACAAACGAGACTGATGAGACAGACCGTTTCTGAAACATAAGAATCCCGGTGCTTCTGACTTTTCTTAAACGTGAAAGGAGGCAATCAATGATGGCTAAGGACAACAAGCGCAACATCAAACGCAGACAGTTCATACAGAGAATTGGGCGCACGGGCGGCCTCGCTGCGTTGACGCATTTCGTTCTACTCGGTAGCGGCGAAAAGAAAGCATATGCGCTCATAGGTGACTGCACTAGCCAGCAAACCGACGACTGCGAAACCCCAAGTGGCGATGTGTGTCGACCCGGTAGCTTCGGCGGAAATCTTGACCCTGACTATTGCAGCCCTTCCGATGTACCCGCCGAGAATTACGCTGATGTCTGCGGCTCGGGAACAGATGCTAGCGAGGATCAATGCTGGAACGCAGGCATGGAATCGGAATACGACGACAACTGCAATGGCCCTGGGACTCTTGACAATCCCGATTTCTGTGAAGACCCGTGGACGAACCCAGTACCCGACTACTGCAATTACAGCGCCATCCCACCCGAGGAGATGGGAGATATTTCACATCATGGCTAGCGAGCAGTAGAGATCTCAGAGGGCTTGCAAATGGCAAGGGCATCTCAAGAAAGCCCTTGGAGATGCAAGCAGTGCCTCTCGCTTGATCATTGCTTTGCTAGCACAAACCAACAAGATACTGACCGAAAACGCAATCTGATTTGCATAAAGGCGTCGCAATGCGTGCAAAACTTTTTTTAGCGACTCTGTTACTCTGTCTAATTCTCGGCATCTTGCTCTGGTCTTTCGGAATTCTCCGCACGAACGGAAAGCCTCCAGTGGCAAACACGCGGAAGCCGACTCTGCCAGAGCGGGCGGAAGTGGAAGCACCCGGAATTAATGAATCACTGCTCGTGACCGTGCAGACTGCGCCAAATGAACAGGTGACGGGTTGCGTTGTCGATGAAGCCGGAAAGCCTGTCGCGTCGGCTTTAGTTTGTTGTGCTCTATCTTCAAGAGCGCGTGAAATATTGAAGGCCCTTGGAATCCAGGACGCCGCTTCGGAAACAACGTGTGAGACAACCGAAAACGGTAGTTTCTCTTTTGCCGTTCGGTATTCGGGGGTTCGCTACAGATTGGAAGCTCAGGCGAAAGGCTACCGCCCCAATGCACGCACAATCGCGGCCGGTACTGGAGAAGCACAAAACGTCGAGCTTGTCCTCCTTCAATCTTCAGGAGTCAGCGGACAAGTTGTCGATAGCAATGGGCGCCCTGTCCCTCATGCCGTGGTGGTTGCGAGGAAGCAGGGGACGGGCGACAGGTCCGAATCGAAACCAACAGGAATCACTGGCGCGTTCATAATTGATGGCTTGACCCCTGAGGTCGAATACGCGCTCGTGGTGCGTTTGTCATCGCCCGGCTTGCAGGTAGCGAACGCTCCTGTTGGACTGGAGATAACGCCGTCGGGAAACCCTTCGGTGATGCTTGAGCCCGGAGAGATGCAGGAGAATCTGCGTCTCGTCCTTACTACAGACGTTGCGCATCGGATCCGGGGAACCGTTCTCGATGAGACGGGAAAGCCGATTCAGGGAGTAGAGATAAGCGGATCGCTCAATGACGGGCGTTTTCTGGGACCCGCCTTCTCAGACGTCGATGGCCGATTCGACATGGGTCACATCCCTTCCAAGTATATCTCTACGGATCTGCGTTTAACCCACGAGGCATACGAGAGCGTTCGGATTCCGGATACGCCGGTTGGCGGAACAGACCTGACAATCACCATGCTGCCCGCTCGACAAGGTGCTATCGTTGGGCAAGTACTGGACGCTCATACTCGGAAACCTGTGCCTGAAGCGCGCGTTGTATTGAAGTGGGTCTCGCGTAATGATTCTCAGCTTACTTTTGAGGCGAAAGATCCCGCTGTATGGGAACGGATAAGAAGTGGCTCGGATGACGGGCGTGTGAATGGAGACGGAGAATTCCGAATTGAGAACGTCCCAACAGGGAAGGCAGAGCTTGTCACCTACGCCTCCGAGTACGGATTGGATGCGCAAACCGAAGTAGACGTGAGACAGGGACAAGAAACCTTCGTCGAGATTCTGCTTAATCCCCCGGGAACTCTGCACGTTGATGTCATTTTGGATGGCGACAGATTGAGAGCCCCGATTGAGGGATGTGGGGTGTGGTGCAGACCAGTCGACAGCGACGACAGCTCATTCACGATAACGGATAGCCTTGCGCGCGTTCTGAACGGCGAACCGAGAATGGAGTATCCACTCCGCAACGCCCCTGAATGGAAACTGCGTCTGCAACCCGGCAAATATGATGTCATTATGGGTATACGCTCGCCTTTCTATGATATTGATCGCAGTCTCCCAAAGCCTTCTGCGAGTATGGCCATGGGAAACGCTATTCTTCAGGAACATGTCGAAGCCGTTATAGAATCTGGGGGCGAAACACGTGTGACTTTCGATGCAGGAGGGCACGGCTGGATATCAGGGATAGTCGAACTTGCCGAAGAAGAACGGGCCTCCTCCATGTTCCTGATCCCTGGAAGCATTAGTCCGTCCGACCTTTCTGATCCGAGTCTTTATCGAGACGAAGAGTTCTCTAATGGCGGAAGTGCTAGATTGGTGACACGCTACGGACGCGCATACTACTTGCCTCTTGGCGGCTGCAGGAGGTACTTCTTTAACTCGTTACCCGAAGGTTCCTACACCCTTATATGTGTCGTCCATCACACGGACGGTAGTCTGCACGTCCGGAACTCCGAAGAGATTCAAGTCGAAGCCGACAGAGAGACCATCGCTGACGTTCTGCGGAAACACTAGTTCTGCACGGTCTAATTCCACGAGAGGATGTTGTATGAGTATTCCCGGTAATCACGCTAGGGTCTATCGTGTCCTCGAAGAGGACCTTGCTGTGCTCAGCGAATGCCGCCCAATGCGAGAACACATTGACCACTTCCTAAGAGAATTCTCCCTTGGCAACGGGAAATGCGATGCACCCACCTTCAGACTGGTCTGTTTTGACTCACCGGATAATCACGTCGTGATGTGTTGTCCAGAAGTCGGGTTCGCATCCCGAAAAACTGCGGGAGCGAAGGCTTGGATTGCTTTCCGCCAACTGTTCATTCATATCGCGCTGAATCTGGAGAAGCCGATCTGCACTTTACACGCTTGCGCCGTAGCCAATTCCAGAGGCGAAGCCGCAATTTTTGCCGGCGCTTCTAGCGCAGGTAAAACTTCCATACTTGCAGCGTTACTCCGAATGGGCTTTCGGCTAGTGTGCGACGACTACGCAGTCATGTCCTATCATACCTCCACAATAATCCCATTCCCTGTGGGCGCTACTTTCTCGGACTTCCATTTCTCGGAATTCCCGGACCTGGGTCACCTGAGAAGAGACCCCTTCCGTTTTTCCGTTCGCGGGGAAGAGCAATGGACTGTCAATCTAGCTGATGCGTTTACCGTGGTGGACAGCCAGGACAGAATTGCACCAACACACGTCTTCTTCCTAGAGTCAGATTTTGGAGCAAGATCCAATGCCCATCCAATCAGCAGAGAAGAGTACTTCTGGAGATTCCAGGAAGCATGCTTCACAAATCGCGCTTCTCTGCCCCGAATAGGCAGACGATCTCCTCATCATAAGCGGCTTGCGTATGAACTTGCGACAACACTTGCCTCTCGAGTACGAGCCTATCATGTTACAAACGGAAACTCCCTCGATACCGCTCGTCTTATCAGTGAGACCTCCTTTCCATTTGACTGATTTGTCTCACTACGGAATACAATGGCTCCCAAGAGAGTGAGGACCATGATCGACAGTCCAGTTATAGCTGCGGCACGCGAGACGACTCCTGGACTTGCCATCCACGGGACCGGTCTACAAGGCCAGTCACAACCTATTCTCCTTTTCCGCCAATCGCAGCTTCAGAAGACCGCCCCCTTCCTCTTTTCGGCCCTTTATGCACCTGCGGAAGATAGCGTGCCCAGCACCAACGAGTTGCTATACATGCTGAGCGTGCAATGGCGCCGCTGGCTCAGACATCGGCGTAGGGTACTAGCCACAATTACCTTGCTGCGTGATACTCTCGCGGACACAGATGCGCGATATGCATTTATCAGAGGAATTCCCTTTGCTGAGCGATACTATATTCGGCCCAAGCTAAGAGTTTGCGGCGATGTCGATCTCGTTATCCCGGAGGCAGACCGCCATGAGGTCGAATCCGCCCTGATGGCTGCGGGTTTTCGGCTGCATCCGTGCAAGGCTCTGCACGATGCGCGCGTGAATTATGTTGGGCAGACGGAGTTCAGGCACCCGGATTTGCGAATGCTGGTGGATGTGAACTGGCTGTTCACGGGCAACGGGGGTATAGGCAAGGTTTCGCAGGA
>JAKQFZ010001234.1 GCA_029558215.1 Candidatus Omnitrophota bacterium | reverse complement strand
ACGGTTCGATCTGCTGAACAATACGGAATTCGTGACCTATACGCTGGACATGTCCGGTGAACCCAACTGGACAGGAATCATTGATCACCTGCGGATCGACCCGAGCACAGCCGTTGGTGCCACAGTCGAGATAGACTATGTCTTGATTCCGTAGACAACGAGGCATGACTGCTCGTCTCCATGTCGGCATGAGGTGCGGAATTCATCCGGTAGGAGAAACGCTGTGCTCTCGGCCGCTTCCAAGCCATATCGCAAATGCTCGATCAGTGTTTTGAGAAGATTGCCTTGATGATCTGAGCCGAATCGCGAATGCTTCGGTAATGGCTTGTCTTGGTACCGTCCGGATAGCGTCGTGTGATCGGAATCTCTGCAATCTTCAGTCCGCTTTGAGCTGCCCGAACCAGAATCTGCGTCTCCCAGACAAATCCTGGATTCAACCCTTCAAAGAGATCTGCAACGCTCAGATCGTACAGGCGAAAACCGCTTTGGCCATCGGTAATCCTTGATCCGATACGCCAGGAAAGCAGCGCTGATGAGAGTCTATTTGAGATGAGGCGAACAAGCGGAACGGAATCTTCGCTGTGGGAGTTCTCATGAAACCGTGAACCCACGATGATGTGAGAACCAGTCTGCGCATACTCTTGCAGGAATCCTGGGATCTCCGAGGGGCAATGCTGTCCGTCTGCATCCATCGTGATGACGGTTCTATAGCCCAGTTGTTTCGCCAGCGTCATTCCTGTAGCGAGTGCAGCACCTTTGCCCTTGTTTCGTTCGTGCTCACAGAGTCGAACCCATGAACAGGAGCGGACGACATCAGCAGTCTTGTCTATACTTCCATCGTTGACGACAAGAACGTTCTCGCAAAATGGCTTGACCGAGTCCAGCACACCGCGAAGGGTGTCCTCGGCATTGAAGGCGGGGATGAGAATCAAAGAATCGTGCATCTTCTTTACAGCTGTTGTCTCCACTGCTCCAATCCGATCACAATAGTCTCTCGAAGCCAGTTATCAAAGCGCTGCTTGATGAGGTCGGGGTCCTCCTGATATGAGAATTGGAATGACTCTCGTGCCACATCATAGGGTCCCACAATTCGGGTCTCCTCATCTTCGGCTTTCTCGCGGTATTCAAGAAATGCGGAAGCGGCAAGGAGACCGATGAACTCCTGCCCAACCGAATGAAAAGATACAACCAACTCGGCCTGTCTGAGTTCATTGATCTTCAAGCGAACCCATGCATGATAGGTGCGGACATCTGCGAAATAACCGCTCTCTCGAGCCAACTCAAGCACTTGTCCAAAGAACCAGTGAGTGCTGTCGGGTTTGTTTCGAACAACCGTTACGGTGCTATCAGGACGCATAGGGCGAAGTACGCTGGTCAGATCTTCGGCAACCTGTTGGAGATAGTTTTCCGTCCGCACTGCAAGATTCTCAGCGACGGAAAGAACCTGCTTTCGTTGTTCACTGATGGCAGAGTCCTTCTGTTTGAGGCGGGAGACGGTAGCCTGGAGAACAGTATTGAGTGACGCGTGCTCCCTCAGTGTATCAGTTGAGAGACTGAGCGCCTCCAGAAAAGCCTCTTTTTGGATCTGGCCAAAAAGAACCTGCAGAGGCTTCAGGTCCTGGTGGTCAGCTTTTTCGAGCGCATCAATGTAATCGGAACGCCGGGAGCGATCCAACGCAAGAGGAAACCAACCACTTTTCAGAAAGACAATGGACGCAAGAGCTCTTGCGACTCGACCGTTTCCATCTTGAAAAGGATGAATCTGAGTAAACCGATGGTGCAACCAAGCCGCCTCCACGTCAGGAGGAACTCTCCGCTGGATATGAGCGAGATGCATCTGAACCAGACGATCCATCTCCGACTGAACATGCTCAGGGGGGCAGTATTCGTGAATCTCTCCCGACGCTGTTGTTGGATTGTTTGGTGTCTGCTTCCACGTCCCTCGAAGAATCTCTGCATCAAAACGGTTCCCCAACGCGTCAACTGCTTGCACCGTTCGTTGATGTTGCGTCAGAGCAGCGTGAATTTCCTTGATGTAGGAACAGCTCAACTCGCGTCTGCCGGCAACGAAATCGAAGACACCATCAATAACTGCCTTTTGATCGAGCAAGAGAGGAACAACCTCATTGACCGGTCTGTTGACCGTGCCGTGAGGGATGAGACTCGCCTGAATTCCGCGTTCAACAAGGGTCAGGGTAATCCCGCGGGCCATATCGTATAGTCCTTCGATGATTCCGGTCTCGATTGCCCATCGTCGCTTCAAACGTTCAAGAAAGTCATGGAAAGATGAGGAGTCTCTGATCTTCTTTGCCTGGTCGTTCCACACCGACGCGAGACTCTGTACGTCCTCCTGAACAAGCAGATTCCAGTGATCAGGCAAGTCATTTATCGGTTTCCAGTTATATCCTACCATGAGCATACCTCCCTGATCATCGGTCACAGAGCTCTCATGACACGTTCTTCAGGCCCTCAAGCCGTTTTGAGACCATTTCCTTTTCATCCTGTGCTGTCTGCAGTGCATCCTTCTCCTTCTGGATCACATGATCGGGTGCACGAGAGACAAACTTCTCGTTCTGCAGCTTGACTGTTCGAGAGATGATCTCCTGCTCGGCTTTTGCCAGGATCTTCTGAAGGCGCTCGATCTCGCGACGACGAACATCC
>JAKQFZ010000312.1 GCA_029558215.1 Candidatus Omnitrophota bacterium | reverse complement strand
TGTTTCCCACGTCGCAAACAATGACATCTGAATTGTGAACTGCAACAGCAATGGGAGAGAACAGCGACGATGCGCTCAAACCACCAAGATTCGCCATTCGACTGTAGAAATCGCCATTCTGCCCGATGATGAAATCAGCAGACGCGTCTTCCAGTGGATTGATGTAGGCAAGCACTCGGTTGTTTCCGGTATCTGCCACCCAGAGCGTATCGGACTGATGGTCAAACCAGAGTCCTCTCGGAAAAGCAAGTCGGTCGGTGCCATAGTCAGGATCACCCTCATCAAAGGAAGGCTGACCGTAGACGGCATCCGCTAAGTTGTCTGTCTCAAAAGGCCGATCAAATCGGACGATGCGATGGTGGTCACTGTCGGTGATGTAGACGTTGCCTTCTGAGTCCACCGCCACCGCGGAGATGTTCCAGAATTGCGTTCGCCCCGGATCTTCCTCGAAGAAATACGCCGTGTACTCACTGGTTTGACAGAGCACAAGGTCCGCTGCAACCGGTGGCTCCGCAAGAGGATTCTTGTATCCCAACACTCGGAAGTTTTGTGCGTCTACAACATACAGCCGATAGGGCTCAACACTCGTGTCCACCGCAACCCAGTTCGGTTGCACCAGACCCCGTGCGTCAAGACCGTTTGGGATGGCCTGGTCAGCGTAGCATTGACCGAAAATGAGAGTGGCTTCATCGTCGGGCGGTTCATAGACCCACGGACGGGAGGGCTCAAGAGGCTGCTCTTCCACAGGATGGGGCTGCTCGGAATGCTGCCTCTGAGAGTTCAACGCTAGCAGAACGACCGCGATTATTACCAGGCCAACGGCGAGTGTCACGATTGGAACAAGTCTTCTTTTCATGAGTCCTTTGTCCTCATTTTCTCGAATTCACCACAAAGCAGAACCAAAGTCCATTTCAGTCTTCAACAGGATTACATCATTGTGTTTCCGTTTTCAACTGCGGGATTGTCTGAGCGGTACACAATTCAATGGACACTTTCCGTCGGTCTGCCGTATCATCCATGATATCTGTTGAGACCAAAAAGACGTCCCCGACTCAACCGAGATGGGGACACTATGAACAGGAGAAGAACATGGCGCTTAAGGTGGGAGTTGTCGGAGTTGGAAACATCGGAACGCTTCACGCAGAATGCTATCACGGCAATCCAAAGGCAGAACTGGTTGCAGTCTGCGACATTGTAAAGGAGAAGGCCGATCGGGCTGCGCAGAGATTCGGTGCCAAGCCTTTCTACAGTGTCAAAGCACTGCTGAAGAGCGGCATTCATCTGGATGCATGCAGCATGTGCACCAAAGGCGAAGAAAATGGTGGTGATCACTTCACCCCGACGATGGAACTCTTGGAAGCAGGCATCCCCGTTCTGGGCGAGAAACCCATCTCTAACAAAGTCTCTGAAGGCAAGAAGATGGTCGCTTTGGGAAAGAAGATGAAGATTCCCTATGCGGTCAATCTGAATCATCGCTTCACGCCTGCGGCGCTGCGTGCCAAGGAATGGATTGCGGAAGGCCGTCTGGGAACCCTCAAGACGATCAACATGCGCATGTGGATCAACAATCCCGTGGAAACCTCTCCATGGTTTCACCTGCGAGCCTTGCACCCGCATTCGTTCGACGTGATTCGGTATTTCTGCGGCAACGTCAAGAGTGTTGCGGCGTTTCTGAACAAAGGCGACGGCCGAATCACCTGGTCAAATGCACAGGTCATTCTGCATTTTGAGAACGGCGTTGTCGGTCACTTGCTGGGTAGTTATGATGCGGGACCGATGTATGGTCTGGAGGCCTGTGACGTCACTGGATCGAAAGGCCGATTTGTTATTGATGATGCCTGTGAGCATCTCCGTTTCTACTCTCGAAGCAGTATCGAAATGGAACAGTACAGCTATCTTGGCGGGATGCGTTCTTTTGGCGAGACCTTTAAGAGTCGCATCGGTCGCTGGGTAGAGCAGTTGGAGTCGGGTGTGAAACCTGAAGATGTGGACGGTTCCGGTGAGGATGCTTTGAAGGCGCAGCTGATCATCGAAGCCGCGATCAAATCATGGCAAACGCACACGATCGTTGATCTGTGAGATTTGGAGCGCCGTAGCATCCGGGTCTGGCCGTAGACGGCCAAGGGAGGACATGGACATGAACTCAAGGAGAGCGTTGGTTTCGGTTGTCGGGCTGTCGGTCATGTGTCTGATGGGAGGTTGTCTCGTGCTCGAACAAGTGGAGGAGATTCTGGGTGGTTCCATTTCACAGACTGCCGCTCCCGAAGTCCCCAGGGAATTCCGCGGAGTCTGGGTTGCCACGGTCAGCCGAATTGACTGGCCACCTGAAGCGGGTACCGAAGAGCAGAAGAAGGCAATGGTTGATATCCTCGATCTCGCGGTCGAAATGAACCTCAATGGAGTCGTGTTCCAGGTTCGTCCCGCGGCGGATGCTCTGTATGAATCCAAGTTGGAGCCGTGGTCTCGCTATTTGACAGGGAGCCAGGGAAAGGCTCCCGAGCCGTACTATGACCCTCTGGCGTTTGCCGTCGAACAGGCGCACAAGCGAGGCTTGGAACTTCATGCCTGGTTCAATCCCTATCGCGCCGGCCTTTCCCAGAACGAAGAATACGCCTCCAACAGTATTGTCAAGGCACGTCCGGAACTTGTTCGCAAGCACGGCAGCCTGAAATGGATGGATCCAGGTGAGGATGATGTGAAGAAGCAATCCCTGGATGTCATGCTGGATGTGGTTAAGCGCTATGACATTGATGCGGTGCATATGGACGACTATTTCTATCCCTATGGTGCGGGAGAGGGCTTTGACGATGATGCCAGCTGGAAGAAGTACAAAAAATCCGGGGGCACTTTGGAAAAGGGAGATTGGCGCCGCAAGAATGTGGATGACTTCATCGAGAAGCTGAGCCAGGAGATGAGAAAGATAAAGCCCTATGTCAAACTGGGAATCAGTCCCTTTGGAATCTGGCGACCCGGCTATCCGGAGGGTATCTCTGGAATGGATCAGTACAACTCGATCTTTGCAGATCCCAAGAAGTGGCTTGAGAAGGGTTGGGTTGACTATCTGACACCCCAACTTTACTGGCCTATTGACAGCAAGGGGCAGCCCTTTGTCCCGCTCCTGAATTGGTGGCATGAACAGAATGTGATGGGGCGTCATGTGTGGCCTGGTTTGTATACAGGAAAGTACGACCGTGACGAGATCCGGAATCAGATTCTGGAATCACGCAAGAGCGATCCGAAGGCCGCTGGACACATTCATTTCTCCCAGAAGACTTTTCGCAGTGACAAAGGGGCTCCGCTGAAGGAGTCCATCTACACCCGGCGCGCGCTGACTCCGCAGGCAACCTGGATGCAATGTGATTCTCCTCGTGTACTCAAGGGCAAAGTAACTGCACAGAATGACGGCAACTTGTTCGTCTCTGTCAGCCCCAAGTCGCTGGATGGCTCCCGTGTCTGGGTCATACAGTTCCAGGCGGACGGAAAGTGGGATCATGAGATTCTGCCGGTGAGTCAGACGGAAGCCACCATCCCCAAAGCGAGCAAGGTCGTGGTCTTTGGTGTGAACCGTATCGGCGCGGCAGGGGAAAAAGTATCGCTGCTGAATGACTGAGCTGACCCAGCCAGGAGGGCGTACCATGGACGTATCATCGCGGAGAGATTTCATCAGAACGGGGTTGATCTCAAGTCTTGGGTTGGGATTGGCAGGCGGATGTGCCCGAATGCCTTTCCATTTGGGGAAACAGTCATCTCCGGCAAGACCCAACGTCCTCTTTATTGCGGTGGATGACATGAGACCGGAGCTTGGCTGCTACGGAGTATCCGCCGCCAAGACGCCAAACATTGATGCTCTGGCTGCCAGAGGAACAGTGTTCGATCGAGCCTATTGTCAGCAGGCGGTCTGCAATCCGTCACGAGCGTCTCTGATGACAGGCCTGAGACCCGACACAATTCAGGTCTACGATCTGCAGACGCATTTTCGTCTCAACCGTCCCGAAGCGGTCACGGTGGCACAACACTTCAAGGACAACGGCTATCACTCCCAAGGGTTCGGGAAGATTTTCCATGGTGGGCTGAATGACCCGATCTCCTGGAGTGTCCCGCACACCGGCGCGGCGGAACCAGCCTACGTGAATCCTGACACGTTGGCGGCGATCGCAAAAGAGCGCGAAGCCAACAAATCTGCTGGAAAGAAGATGGGTTCGGACGTGCTGGAGAAGGATCCCCAGACCGGTCTTGCGCTGAAAGTGACTCA
>JAKQFZ010000295.1 GCA_029558215.1 Candidatus Omnitrophota bacterium | reverse complement strand
AGCCGTTATCGCGACTTGTTCAACGCCCGCCAATTGGTCGGTCTTGAGTTGAGTTGCCGATGGATCGCTTCCTATCCAGATGAACGCGTTCGGGAAGCACTGGCGACAAACCTGTCTGATCTGCTTCGGTATCAGAACATGCTCTGCCGATATGACATTATGGCGTTGAAATCTCTCGACATCTTTTCAGTCCATGGATTTCCAGTTGGGCTGATTCAGTGCGAATCTAATATTCTGGGAATCGAAGGCGCGCGCGGCTTGCCAGTAGGCAGCGGAGGATGGCTCAACATCACGGAGAAGTACGCGAAAGCAAAACGCTATTGCCAGCGACCGTTTGAGATTCGTCACGAAGGAAGCCGCAAGGTCGAGGTGCCGATACCTGGAGAGTGGATCGGAACATCTCCGCGTGATTCAACCATCGAGGAAAGACGCCAAGTTGATCTAATCTGCATGGATTCGACTGAGCTTGAAGGAGGCACGCAGTTTGATGGGGTTTTCACCGATCCACCGTATTTCGGAAATGTACAGTATGCCGAGTTGATTGATTTCTGCTATGTGTGGCTCAGGAAACTAGCCGGAAGTAAATACCAGGAGTTTGCCAGGGATACGACTAGAAACGCAGGAGAGTTGACCGGTAATGTCAACATGGGTCGTGATCTTGTGCATTTCACGGAGGGCATGTCATCCACCTTCTGTATGGCTGCTGCTCGATTAAAATCAGGCAGCCCGCTGGTGTTCACATTTCATCACAACAGATTGGACGCCTACGTCCCGATAGCAGTCGCGATGCTGGACGCAGGGCTAACGTGTTCCGCCTCGCTTCCATGTCCGGCTGAAATGGGTGCCTCAATCCACATAAATGGAACTGGCTCATCCGTGGTTGACACCGTGTTCGTCTGTCGTCAAACTGGGCTAGTGCCAAGACGCTGGATAGTGGGCACAGCTACGGAACTTGCCAACCTCATCAAGCAGGAAATTGAGGCATTAGCCGACGGTGGACTCA
>JAKQFZ010000285.1 GCA_029558215.1 Candidatus Omnitrophota bacterium | reverse complement strand
GCCGTTGGGCTCCCAGCGTCCCTTGCGCACTTGGCTCTGAACTCTTTTGAACAGTAACGGGTAGTCTTCCGCGATCATGTCCGAGTGACAGGGGACGTTCTGGACAAAGAGCATTTCGGGATACTGCTCCATCAGGTTCAGTACTGAGGAGAAGGTACGTGCTGCTTTGCGTCGCGCCTCGCGCAGAGGCCAAAGCCAGGCAGTGTCCAGATGTGAATGGCCAATCACACCAAACCAAGGCGTTGTTGAACCATTTCTGCATTCAAGAAGAGGCCTCATGGCTTTTCTTGCTTCGGCGAGTTTCGGCCGCCAGTCAGACTCGTCCGTTTCATTGGGTATGCTGTCTACGATCTCAAAGACCTTTGACAGGCACTTGATGATTTCGTGTTTTCTCAGGCTGTTGCTGTCCAGTGCGTTTTGCAGTTGCCTTAAAACACGGAAATCAAACACAAAGGCCGATACATCTTCCCGCTCCAGCATGGCTTCAACACCAGAGAAGGTTCGGGAGTTAGGCTGCATCGGCCTAGGATTGTCATGCGGATGCGCTCCAGGATAGGAGTGCCCCGAATACCCTTCAAGAGCGAGGTGATAGGACTTGCCAACAACACCACTCTTCGTCAGAAGTACGACAGGATGGTTTTCGTCAAACACTCCCCACGGGGCAGAGTCAACGAAGAAGAGCGTGTCATGAGATCCAACGTTTGCGTGGATGAAGACCTTCTTCCCTTTGTATCCTACGGGAATTTGAAAGTCCCCTCGAAACCAACGTGTCGTCCAAGGCTTTCCCCATAGGTCCCCCGGCTTAGCCCTTCTCCACTTCATGGACACAGGCTCACAGACGAGATAGTCGTTCGTATCGCAGAACTCCATAGGTATTTCGGCCACCTTCTGGTAGCGCAGCTGAGCGTATCGTTCTTCAATCCCTTGGAGTTTTCCGAGCATTCGAGCACTGAGCAACATTTTTGGTAATCCTTTACTTTCTGGGGTACCCCAGACTGATATATTTCTGAACAAGCTTTGAGAAGGTATCATGAGGAGAAAGCAGTTACAACTGATGCCGCAAAGCTCCGATATCTCTATCACCTTGAACACGCAGTTCTGCCATCAGTGAAGGCACTCCTGCAGTCTCTGCCAGAGCAGATTCGGCTAAGTAACCTTCAGACCCCTTTCATTGAGCAGTTCCCGGAGCGACTTCGCGTTCTTTACTGCCTGTCCAAGATGACAGTTGTTGAAGAATGTGAGAACTCGGCCTGTCTTCTTCACGAGACTCTGTATCTTGTCAGCCCATTCGGCAAGTTCCTGGTCGGAGTAATCATAGTCATAGCGCAGTGCTCCACCTTTCCACCAGTGCTTTGCATTTCGACCGTGGAGACGAACGTATCCGAGGTCCTTTCGGGTCGCGAGTGAGAAGTTGGGCATCAAACCTTCGAGACGAGGCTCATCCACACAACAATAGGCAACACGGGAATCATGAAGAAGCCTTTCCATCTGTGGAATCGCCCATGTATTATTTCGGAATTCTGCGGCCAGACGAAGCGTCGGAAAGTGATAGACCAATTGGATCAGGCGGTCTGTGTTCTCAGGAGTGTGGCGGAATGACCATGGAAACTGCAGAAGGACTGCCTCAAGCCGATGTGCATCCGTCAGAGGTCTGACGGACTGCTCAAACTGCCTGACAATGGAGTCGTCCAGCTCCCTTCTGTGGGTCAGCCCTTCATAGGCTTTGACCACAAACCTGAAATCCTTGGGAACACGATCAAGCATTGACTCGTAGGTCTTGCTTGGCAGGAGCCGGTAGTAGGAAGCGTTGATCTCCACGATTGAAAAGTCTCTTGCATAGTAATCGAGCATATCCTTGTTTGGCAGTGACGAAGGGTAGTAAGTCCCCTTCCAGTCATCAAAACTGTAACCGGAAGTCCCAATAAGTACCTGAGCGTTGGCGACAGAGCAGCGAGTGGCGGACTCATGGTCGCCGAGTGAGTCGAATAGCGAATCTTGTTGGGCGTCATGGATTGCGTTCATCGTGCGACCTCATATAAGAGCACCGTCTCGTGGAACGAATCAGCATGAAGCAAGTCGAAGAATCAGTCTTCCTTAGACAGAAAGTGTTCTTGTTGGTCACTTCGCTCGTAGTTGGAGGCAATCTCGTCTTCCTCAAACCAGAGACTGATCTCCCGTTTTGCATCCTCTTCGTTCGAGGAAGCATGGATGATGTTCTGAACCGCTTTCCCGGCTGCGGTGCAATGTTGGAAACTGTGGTGGCAGTAGTCTCCCCGAATCGTCCCGGGCGCAGAGAGACGTGGTTCCGTCACCCCTGCGATCTTTCGTACAACCTCAATGGCGGAACTTCCCTCAAACACTGCCGCGACAACCGGGCTGACAGTCAGATAGTCAAGAAGACGATTTCTTACCGCATCACCCCATTTGGCACCAATATCCTCGTACGTGTAGTGCCTTCCAGCGAGTTCCCTATCGGCAGTCTTCATCTTCAGTGCAACCAACTTCAACCCTGGCTTCTCCAAACGCGCTAGAATCTCCCCAACAAGCCCTCGGCGAACGCCGTCTGGCTTCACGAGTACAAGTGTCCGCTGAATCAAGGGTCAACCTCCTCAAACGATGTCTGTTACGTCTGACCGAAGTCTCAATATGCTATAGGAGTGATCTGGAGAGAGGCGCACTCAAGCACTCGGATCACGCTCAACGGATCTCACTCCTCTATTCGAACAATCTCAAGGCCTGATTCCTCAAGCATCTTCCTTGCGAGTTCATCCGGATAGTGTCCCCGAAAGACGAGCCTCTTTATCCGAGCACCGATGATCATCTTGGCGCAGAGAATACAGGGCTGAGTCGTGGAGTAGAGGGTTGCTCCTTCGATGTTTGAAGAAGAGGCAGCGGCCTGAATGATCGTATTCTGCTCCGCGTGCAGTGCCCTGCACAGCTCGTGTCTTTCCCCTGAGGGAACGCCCAGATGCTCACGAAGGCAGCCTCCCAATTCCTCACAGTGTCTTGTTCCAGGAGGGGAACCGTTGTATCCCGTGCTCAGTATTCGATTATCTTTGACCGCGACACATCCTACTTGTCTTCGCAGACACGTAGAGCGCGTCTTGACCAGCTCGGCAATTTGCATGAAATACTCGTCCCAACCAGGCCTAGGCATTCCAGTCTCCCGCTTGAGAATCTCTTGAGTGCAGATTCTCGTAGTCTACAATCAGCCCGACACGCTTGGCGTGTCTGCCCCCTTCAAACTCCGCGTTCCACCAGACGCCTATCAACTCCTCCAACTGCGCCTCTGTGGTATCCTCACAGAAAACGATGACATTGGTATTGTTGTGCGTTCGGCTCAACTGGGCAAGTCGAGCATTTGTGACCACTGCTGCTCGAACTCCCCTGATCTTGTTCGCGGCGATGGACATGCCTATACCCGTACCACATAGGAGTGCCCCGCGACGCGCCTTTTCCTGAACAACACGCTCCCCGACTGCAAAGGCAAAATTGGGGTAGTCGGACGGCTCCTGAGAGAAGGCTCCCATGTCCTCCCAAGTCATGTTCATGCGGTCAAGGACTGATAGTAGAATCTTTTTGACTGGAATCCCCCTATGGTCAGTACCCACAGCAAAATCAACAACATCCGAAGCAAATTCAGATTGCAGTATGGGAAGTTGGTGAAGTAACCCCTGGAAAGACTCCTGCAAGGTTTGAGCACAGGTTCGGTACAGGTCAACAGATCCACCGATGGGATCCAGTATTTCAGCAGGGGGAGCGTTCCTTCGAAATCCCCCAGCTAGAAACACCTTGCCCCTTGAACTAGGTGAAAGTGAATAGATGCACTCCTTGTGTCCTTCGCCCATGGCAAGCACAAGATTTGCTCTCTCTATCAGTGCGGCAGAAAGAGGAAGAGAAGTGTGTTCCGAGATGTCAACCCCAAACTCTCTTGCTACTTCGACAGCCTCCTTTGAAGGAGGCATGCCAGGGACGGCTGAAGTCCCCGCTGAAATCACTGAAACGCCTTGAAAGCCTTCGGACACGAGCGATTGCCTCAGGAGTCCTTCACCCAGCGGACTTCTGCAGGTGTTGCCTGTGCATACGATAAGGATTTTGAAACTCTTAACACTCATGATTCACCCTGTGCATAAATTGTGGAAAACTCCTCGCATAGCGCCTCAAAACCAAGGCTCCAAAAGGGTTACGCTCACCTTGACAGAACTCAAGAATCTGCTCATCAGGCATGGATAGCCCATAAGGAGCGTCACCATTGATGCTGACGAATATCTAAAACATAATATATTCATATACAATATCTTATATATCATTTCTTAATACTCATTCTAATCTGAAAAAGTCACTCTGAAAGCCCAACACAAGTCTGGATGGGCTTCTGAGCAGTTTTTCCACAGAATCATCCACAGAAATCCCTGGAAATCGAAGCCAGGATTGTGGAAAACTCGTGCAAGAGCCCTCAGATAAAGGGGATATTTCGAAAGTAGATCGGATTGGAGAAAATCCATGGCTGGGATTCTCTAGACACCTCAACCCGATACACCCCATGCTGAGACGTCTCATCTTCCCAAGACCTTCCTTCCATGCAAGTCCATAGCTCTCCATCTCGTAACACTCGAATCGCCGCGTCGTCTGGAAGGGAAACAGACAGACGTATCTTTCCACTATCCGTGATGACGTCCCCCTGAAGATAATCTTTGCCACCAACTGAAGCAGAAAAGGCAAATCCCTTCGGGGACCAATACAAATCGTTTGAGAAGTATACGTGTCCTAGCCGTATCGAGTCAAGCACCGCGGCAACGTCGTCCGCAGAATTGCCGGTAGGAGGGCAACAAAGGACATGGGTTCTCAATGTCCTGAAAAGGAATTCGTATGGAAACGCGGTTAGACCGACGAGCCTTTGCGCATGAGCATCCAAACCCGCAATGCCCACGATCGGTCGAACAGAAGTCATCTCATCCCAGAGGGCAAGAACTCCCGAACGAGGCCCCTTAAGTGCTCTTTCTGGATAGAGATAGAAATAGGGTAGGTTGAACCAGTGCAGGTCGTGAATCCAGTCATACATGAATGACCAGATCTCCATCCCGACAAAGGGAAAGACTGATCTCTGCTTCCATCGGTTATCGTGAATGCCAAAAAGAATCTTGCCACTTCCTTCGGGATGCGCGAGGATTCCAACTCCGCCACGTTCTTGGACGAGCCGCATAGTGCTCTCCAGATTGCCCTCAGGATCGTCCACAAGTCCATCCGTACCAATTACAAGACAGTGGCCAAGGCGCCTTCCTGCTTCCTGCCCAACTATCACCAAGAGATTCTGATGCCAGCCCTGGCATCCCATACGTCTGTACTTGAGTGAACCATGATCCGTGAGTACAAGGAAATCGAGATCCGCACCAATAGCGGCTTCAAGAATCTCCGAGTAGCTGCCGGAGCCATCGGAGACGATGGAATGAACGTGAAACGCACCACACCAGTCGTGAATTCTGTCGGGCGAATCTGCCTGTGCAGAAAAGGATAGCGCCATCCGAGTGCCTCGCAGTGCCACGCAATCTGGGTTTTCAGAGTGAAAACTATCGTGCGAAGAACCTAAAGAGCCTTGACCACTCGACGCGTGACAAATCGTTTACAAATACCCACAAAATCAAGGGCACAAGAATGCCAAGTCCGATGTAGGTCGCAATCTCCATTTGCTTTACAGTGAACCTCTTCCTGCGGACGGCTTCAATTGAGTAGAGGAGAATATGTCCACCATCAACAATGGGAATCGGAAGCAGGTTGATCACAGCCAGATTCAGGTTAACCATAGCCATAAAACCGAGGAAGGTACTCATGTCCTTGCGACCATACTGGGCTGCCATGCGCATGATTTCGATAGGACCGCCAAGAATCTTGGGGCTGACCTGCCCGACAATCAGTCGGTACAGAACCAAAAGGAACATCCAACAGTTGTTGACCAGGGTTTTGGCCGCGTCAGCGAAAGAGTTGAGTATCCCAGGATACTTCCTGTTCAGAAGAGGCGAGACACCTATGAAAGCGAACGGAGTCAGCTGACCGGAGAAGGGCTCTTGGTACTGCTTGACTACTTCGGTCGTCACTGTGGAAGAGTGCATTACGCCCTTCGAGTCAAGCCAGTCGAAACGAACATCCTTGCCCACAAGCAGTCCGTCAGGAGTAAAGTTGAAGGACTCCGAAATCCTCTGCTGCAGGTCATACCAGTCTTTTACGAGAACGCCATCCAATGCCAGAATTCTGTCACCTTGGCGAAGCCCGGCGCGCTCGGAAGGACTCCGTCGAGAGACATTGCCGATCAATGGTTGAATGCTCGGAGCGAAGCCAATGCCGTGGACGTAATGTGGATCCGAGTAGATGGCAGGAAACTTGAGATAGATTCCAATCCGCGCTTGAGGTTTTCCGGATTGCTCATCGAGAACAACTTCCGGTGTCGCTTCCGCTTGATGGTCAATGCCCGATTTGTCGCGCCATGCGAGTCGAAAGGGCTTGGG
>JAKQFZ010000283.1 GCA_029558215.1 Candidatus Omnitrophota bacterium | reverse complement strand
CGCGACATTCCAAATGTTGGCGAGGAAGCACTGCGAAACCTTGACGAGGACGGAATCATCCGCGTTGGCGCCCAGGTCAAACCTGGCGACATTCTTGTTGGCAAGATTTCCCCAAAAGGGAAAGTCCAGACATCCAACGTGGAGAAACTGCTTCGAGCCATCTTCGGAAAGCGTGCTGAAGACGTCCGCGACATCTCTTTGAAGGCTCATCCCGGAACTGAGGGAACCGTCGTTGATGTGAAGGTCTTCTCGCGCAAAGTCCGTTCCGGCAAAGCCAAAGGTGAAGACGAGAGAAAGATCAAGAAACTGACCGCTGAGATGGATCAGGCCAAGAACAACCTTGAGACCGCATTGGAACAAAAGTCTCACCAGATAGCTATTGGCAAAATCTTGAAGCAGGATCTCATTGACTACAACACGGGTGAAGTCATCGCCCTCAAAGGTGAGAAGATCACCAAGGATAGCATTGCCAAGGCAGAGAAGATTTCCATCCGTGAGATCTTCCTCGAAGACAGTGAAGATATCGAGCGCCTGATCATTGACTACGAGTCCCGTATGGAAGATGTCAAGCATGAGTTCGAAAAGAAGATCGAGTACATCAAGACAGGTGACAACCTTCCTCCGGGGGTTATCAAGATGGTCAAGGTCTACGTTGCCAAGAAGAAAAAACTTTCCGTTGGCGACAAGATGGCCGGACGCCACGGAAATAAGGGTGTGGTTTCAAAGGTGCTTCCCGTTGAGGAAATGCCCTTCCTCGATGATGGAACGCCTGTTGACATTATCCTGAATCCGCTTGGCGTTCCCTCCCGAATGAACGTTGGCCAGGTTATGGAGACTCATCTCGGTTGGGCGGCTCAGAAGAAGGGGAAACTGGTTGCTTCTCCAGTTTTCGATGGGGCCACCTATGAGGACATCGTCGAAGAGCTTTCCTCGTGTGACCTTCCCGAAACCGGTAAGGCCACTCTCTACGACGGCCGCAGTGGTGAGCCTTTTGACCAACCCGTTACCGTCGGTCACATCTACATGATGAAACTGAACCACTTGGTTGACGACAAGATTCATGCCCGTTGCATCGGTCCTTATTCTTTGGTTACCCAACAGCCTCTGGGCGGAAAGGCGCAGTTCGGTGGTCAGCGTTTCGGAGAAATGGAAGTCTGGGCACTGGAAGCATACGGCTCCGCTCACACGCTGCAAGAGTTGCTGACCGTTAAGTCTGACGACATTACCGGTAGGAATAAGATCTACGAAGCAATTGTCAAGGGGCAAGATGCCAAGCCACCAGGACTCCCTGAGTCCTTCTACGTTCTCATCAAGGAACTCCAGAGCCTCGGCTTGGGAATTGAGATTGAGTCGGAAGAAGACGTCCTGGGCAGCCCTGACGACAAAGCTGAGATGACGACTCAGGAAAAGCTGAAGATTCTCGGCTTCTAGTTTGACGGATCCGGCATTTCGCCTCGTCCGAGAGATGAAGTATTTGGCAGTTTGGTTGACAGCGCATAGCGAAGAGATAGCCTCGAATGCGATCCCGGGTATCCCCTGGGAGAAAGGAAGACCATGAGGAGCTTAAGAACTGGGCTGACGCCTGTGAAGCGACCCCAAGAACCTGAGATTCGCGACATCAACAAGGTCAATTCCATTAAGATTACGCTTGCCTCTCCGGGCAAGATTCGGGATTGGTCCTATGGAGAGGTCAAGAACCCGGAAACGATCGACTACAAGACCCACAAACCGAAACCTGATGGCCTTTTTTGTGAGCGGATATTTGGGCCTACCAAAGACTATGAATGCTCCTGCGGGAAGTTCAAGGGGATTAAGCACAAGGGGCTCGTGTGTGACCGGTGTGGCGTAGAGTTGACTCAGAGCAAGGTTCGACGAAGCCGTTTGGGACACATTGAACTGGAGATGCCTGTTGCGCACATCTGGTTCTCCAAGGGTGTTCCAAGCCGTATGGCTGCACTCATGGATCTCTCCATTAAGAACCTCGAGCGAGTACTGTACTATGAAGATTATATTGTCACAGATGGCAAGAGCACTCCTCTGAAGAGTCAGCAACTGCTTACTGAAGAGGAATTTCGGGAAGCAAGTGAGAAGTACCCTGACGGATTCGAGGCAAGCATGGGTGCCGAGGCGGTCAAGGCCATACTCGAGAAGATGGACTTGGATTCCCTGGCAACGAAGTTGCGCAAGCAGATCAAGACCGAGACATCCAAGCAGCGGATGAAGAAGGCCACAAAGAGGCTTGGCGTTGTCGAAGGATTTCGAGGCTCAAACAACCGACCCGAGTGGATGATTCTGGAGGTTCTTCCTCTGATTCCCCCCGATCTGAGGCCTCTGGTGCCTCTGGAGGGCGGACGCTTCGCAACGTCAGATCTAAACGATCTCTATCGCCGCGTCATCAACCGCAACAACAGACTTCGCCGACTGAAGGAAGTACGTGCTCCTGAAGTCATCATTCGCAACGAGAAGAGAATGCTTCAGGAAGCCGTTGATGCTCTGTTGGACAACGGACGCCGAGGACGCCCCGTAAAGGGTTCTAACAACAGACCACTCAAGTCCCTGTCAGACATGTTGAAGGGAAAGCAGGGACGTTTTCGCCAAAACCTTCTGGGTAAGCGTGTTGATTACTCAGGCCGTTCAGTCATCGTTGTCGGTCCTGAACTGAAGCTGCATCAATGTGGTCTTCCCAAGAAGATGGCATTGGAGCTCTTTGAACCTTTCATCATTCGACGGATGGAAGAACTCGACGAGGACATTACTATCCGAACAGCGAAGAAGCGCATCGAGAAAGAAGCGCCTGAGGTGTTTGACGTTCTCGATGAGGTCATCAAGGGGCATCCCATACTACTCAACCGTGCCCCAACGCTTCACCGACTGGGAATCCAGGCGTTCATGCCTGTGCTTATCGAAGGCAAGGCAATTCAGCTGCATCCCATGTCTTGCGCTGCTTTTAACGCGGACTTTGACGGTGACCAGATGGCTGTTCACATTCCTCTGTCTCGCGAGGCGCAGATGGAAGCAAAGGTACTCATGCTTTCGACCAAGAATGTCCTTTCTCCGGCGGATGGAAGGCCGGTTGCCACACCAAGCCAGGATATCGTTCTGGGTTGTTACTATCTGACAAAGCAGGGCACTGATCCGTGGCTGAATCTGATTATGAAAGTTCCCTCGGAGGTTAGCCTCGATGAACGCAAACAGATGGTTGAGTTCTTCTTCACTCAGCCGTACTCGCAGTATGTCAACCCGTTTCCGAGGTACAAGCAGCTGTTGGCAAAGGTCGGCGAGGATACCGAGAAGACCGCCGAAAAGTTCTCTGATCAGGATATCCTGG
>JAKQFZ010000274.1 GCA_029558215.1 Candidatus Omnitrophota bacterium | reverse complement strand
TACCCTCCTGGGACTGACCGGGTTCGCTCTCCGGTACGTAGATCATCATGCGGGGGATCGGCTCATTGAACGTGCCGTGCTCCAAGGCAAGGACGAGTTGGTCTTTCAGCAGATTGAGGGCGACTTTTTTCAGATTCAGCGAACTCCATGGCTGCCCCCATTGGGACAGCACGAGTGTCAGCGTGCAGACGAACACGGAAAAAAGAAGCACCGGTTGTGACAAACGCAGCAGACTGAGTCCGGCCGCACGCATGGCGACCAATTCTTTATCGAACGACAGTCGACCGAAAGCCGTAATCGACGCGATCAGACCCGCGATGGGCAACGTGAGCACGAGACCAGAAGGCAGCAGCATGGCGATCACCTTCAGGACGGCCAAAAATCCCACGCCTTTGGAGACGAGCAACTCAACGAGACGGAGGAGCTCTCTCGTTAACATTACAAAACAGAGTGCGCCCAGGCTGAGGCCGAAGGGAGAAAGCAGTTCCGTGAAAATGTAGCGGTCGAGGAGTGTTCGTAGGATCACAAGATCTCTGGATCGCGGAAATGTCACTCACTATAGGGAAGTCCTTCTTCCTTGTAAACACAGGAGAAATCACGCTCGGTGAAGATTCGCTTGACAGAATACCAACCCTATGTTACATGCTGCCCGACTTTCCTCTGAAATGATGGGTTCCGTGAGCGATGCATCACTCCTGCAGGTTCCCGTCCATTCGACCAGCCGAATTATCGTCCTGTCTATTTTTATATTGGGTATTGAGAGACACATGTGAGTTCAGCGAGAGAACTGCGCTAAGTGCCTGTCGTTGTTGACAAAAGGAGGGCTTCTGTGAAAACAAAAGGAACGGTCAAGTGGTTCAACGATCGAAAGGGGTTTGGGTTCATCCGCCTCGATAGCGGAGAAGATGTCTTCGTGCACTACTCTGCGTTGCAGGGGGATGGATTCAAGACCCTCAAAGAGGGTGAAAACGTGGAGTTTGATATTGTGCAGGGAGCCAAGGGGCCTCAAGCGGCCAACGTACTTAAGTCGGCGATCGCTGCATCTTAAACAGAACTTGTTCTCCTCGTGTTTGGCGGAAGAGCCGGTCCTCCGAACGGGAGGCACCGTCTCTTCCGCTGCTCAAACCGTCTGTGTGATTCTCCCATTTTCTAGACAAAACCCATTGAGACTGTTAGCGTTTGGCTGTTCCGATTGTGGAGGACATAGTTGTGCCACCGGATCGCAGTCGCGTTCTTCAGCAAGCTCAACTCCTCGCTTCTCGTGGGCAGTTCGAAGCGGCCATCGCCGAATGGAAGAAGTTGGCCACGGAAATGCCCGGCGACGGGAGCATCCATAATTCGATCGGGGATTTGCATCTTAAGCGGAACGTTCCTGGAGAAGCCGCCACAGCCTTCCTTCAAGCGGCATCGGCATTTCGGGCGGAGGGGGCCA
>JAKQFZ010000262.1 GCA_029558215.1 Candidatus Omnitrophota bacterium | reverse complement strand
CGTGTCGCAAAAGGCTGTTGGAGATATTCTCCATGATGCGCAGTGACGGCTGGTTTCCAAGACAGTACAGCGTCGCGGGTGTTGGTGGCACGCACGATCTGCGAGAGTACGTAGACAGTGGCTGGTGGGTTTGGGAATTGTTCTACGAGTATCTCTGCCAGACGCGAGACTTTTCGGTATTGAATGAGGCCGTCGGTTATCTCGATAGTGATGCAAAGAGCACTGTCATCGAGCATGCCTGTCAGCTGCTCGGCTACGCTCTGCACAAGGACAATCTTGGAGAACACGGCTTACTCAAAATCCGCGAAGGCGACTGGAACGACAGTGTCAACCGTGCGGGAGTTCTCGGGCGTGGTGAATCTGTCATGGCAAGCGCGCAGGTTGTTTTGGCGCTTACCCAGGCGGTGGAGACGTTCTCATATCTTCTCAAGACGAAGGTCATCACCCATAGCCTCAAGCGTTCTCTGGAGCCCTTGATCAAAAAGTACAAGACAGCAATGACGCGAATGATCCGAGCGCTCCTTATTCATGCTCGAAACCAGCAAGGTTACTTCAACGGAGTTTTCAACGATGCCGGAAAATGGTGTTTCTCTCCGTGTGATCCAGACGGCAGATCGAGAATCAACGGACCCGTCAACAGCTTTGCAGTCATTGCGGGCATCGTAGGTGGAGCTGAGCGAGAGCAGGTATTCGAGGCTCTCAACTCGTTGAAGACAGATGTCGGCTGGTTGTTGTTCTCTCCCGCCATTGGGAATCCGCCCATCGAACACTTGGGTCGTATTGGGTCGGGAGATCTGGCGGAAGGACTTGGAGAAAACGGTACGCCATATAACCACGGCAGCCATGGTTTTCTCGGGCGTGCGTGCTGGACTGCGGGGAAGGGGAACATGCTGCGGGATGTTCTGTGCTCTATGCTTCCTTACGATCAGAGGGCGCATCCCGTTGGCAGATCACTGACGGCTCCCTATGCTGTTGTGAATCATTGGCGAACAGCACCTGGGATGACAGGAGAAGGAGGAGATACTTTTCTCTCCGGATCGATCAGCACCGCACTGCGTAACATCTGGCATGGTCTAGTCGGCTTTCGTCCGGATGTTGAGGGCTTGGTGCTCGACCCGTGCATTCCGACCGATTGGAAGGAAGTTCATGCAACCGTCAGCCATTTGGGAAAGACGTTCAGAATGGCCATCCACAATCCCAACGGTGTTTCGTGTGGTGTGCACACTGTACGAGTCGGCAAAGATCTCTACAAGCCCAACAGGGTCTTCAAGCAGGGTGGAAGAAAGGTGATCTGCATTCCGGCGGAGGATTTGGAGGCGCTATCAGACAAGAGCATTGATGTGATCGTTACGCTTGGGGCATAGAACCCGCCCTATGTGCGAGACGCGTACCGGCTGCCAGAGCCTTCTCCTCAAGCAAATCTGAGTAGAATTCCTCGATGATGTCCGCCTGACCGGAAACAGTATGACGCCGGCAGACCGTTTCGCGCGCAGCCTCGCCCATACGTCGAATCTGATCGGGATTCCTAAGGGCTTTCATGAGGGTTTCTTCCAAGGCAAGTTGATCCCCCGTTGGGGTGATCCAGCCGGTGTGCTCGTCCTCGATAGTCTCCGGGAGAACTCCTGTGTCGAACGCAACCACCGGTTTGCCGAGTGCCATAGTCTCAAGCACTGCACGACAGGTTCCATCTGAACCAGGCACAGAGAAGAAGAGCAGATCCGTGGCGGCAATGGTCTCCGGGTAGTCTTCCTTACGGTAACCGGCAAAGAGTACCTTCTGCTCCAACCCCCGCTGATAGACCAGCTTCTCGATCTCTTCTTTGTACTCACCTCGGCCGATCAGAAGAAACCGAGCATGAGGAAACCTCTCCAGAACGCGGTCTGCCGCTCGCACAAGAATCGCGTGTTGGCGATGTGGCTGAAACCGCGCCACCATACCGATCACCAGGGCGTCAGGTTGGATGCCGAGTTCTGCGCGGATTTTCTCTCCCGTGATTCCCGGGTGGAACTTTTCGACATCCACCGCACCCCAAATTGTGCGCACATTTCTAGAATGAACGCGCAGATGACGCAAGACCATCTGGCGACTTCGTTCAGACACAACAGCGATTCGGTCAATCATCCTGGTGTAAAGCAATTTGTGAAAAAGGCCACTGTGGGGCTTCTCAACTTTGTGGATTGTGGCGACCAGATTCGCGTCACTTCGGAAGATCCACTTGGCGACAGCGCCGATCCAGTGATCGTGAGGCAGGTGAAGATGAATGATGTCATACTTCTCGCCGCGCTGTAGATCCCTCAGAGCAAACAGACTTCGGATGTTGTCCCGAATGTTGAAATAACGGTTCAAATCCAGTTGCTCAACCAACGGCACCTGCACATTGCGAATCTCTCTCTCGAAATCCCCCACAGGTTCCACCTTCAATCGGCGTGCCAGAAAGAGAAAATGACCCTCTCCGTGAAGTTTCTTGGAGATTCGCCATGTGGGAGGACGGCGATTGCAGCCGATCTGGGCGTCATGCCCGCGGCGTCTCAGCTCCATGACCAGTTGCAGTACCGGCTGTGCAGGGCCCGTGAAACGGGAATCACTCAGCAGATGGAGAATCCTCATCTCGTTCTCCGATCGGGGCTCTGGCTGTCGTTCGCATTCTGCTTTGAGCGAATCTCGAGCATTTCCCACAGCCTTGCATAACGCGCAAATACGCTGAGGCTTCCCAGCATGCACACAATCAAGCCGGGTGTGCCGTCAAGGAATCCACGCTGAAAGAAGTACATGCGAATGAACCGAAAGACGGGACGAAAAACCAGATTCACGAATGAGGGTTTCTGTCCCTTTCGATCCGAGTTCACTGCTGCCCAACGTGTGAAACGATTAAAGCGCACGAAGTAATCGTCAAGGTCACGATAGGAGTCATGTCCCAGGCATCCTTTCAGGCGACCGACAGGCCCTTCCACTTCCACATCCGAGTGAACCTGCATGTCACGGTATCGGTGTCGATCACGGTGAAAGAATCGAACCACTGTGTCTCGCTGCCAGCCACAATAGCGAATCGGATGACCCAGAAAGATATTTCGCCTGAGAATTTCGTAGCCGTTGCAGTCAGGCCCGTTCTCCAAAAGACTCTGAATCTCCTTGGCGAGTTCGGTCTCAACCCATTCATCAGAATCCACGACCAGTATCCACTGATGTGTCGCTTGTGGAACTGCCCACCTGTGTTGCGCTCCATAGTTCTCATATTTGTGTTGGAGCAACCGATCCGTGTATTCACGCGCGACAGCAACGGTGCCATCTGTGCTGAAAGAATCAACCACAATTAACTCGTCCACCCACTTTAGACTTTCCAGGCAACGACGAATCTTGTCTTCGACGTTGAAGCAGGTGACGACCGCGGTGATTTTCTCAGGCACTGCTGAACCTCTTTCACACACGACTTGCGACATATGCCCGCTTGGGCAAGTCCTTGCGTGGATGAATTCCTGGAACGGCACTTTCGTGTTGTATGGGACGTCCCTCTTGAAGAATCTTGTTAGCGATCTCCAGAACCTGTTCCGGCTCGATCATCATGAAGCATTTGCGTATCGGACAGGTGAACATGTCCCGATAGCAGGGCGAGCAGTAGCGTTCCGCCCACACGATCCTGCTGCATGTCGTGGCAGGACCGCTGACGTAAGGATTCGTTGGACCTATGACCGCGATGGTTGGAGTCCCGACAACAGAGGAAATGTGGGTTGGTCCGGTGTCATTGGAGACCAGGAGATCGCACTTGGAGAGAAGCGCAGCCAGCTGTTGAAGACCGACATCTGCAACAAGGCGCGACTCGGCTCTCATGTTCTTCTGGACTTGCTCTCCCAATGACATCTCGCCTGGCCCACAGGTGATGATGATATCCGCCTGGTGCCTTTCTGCAAGGAGATCACCGAAGCGTGCGAACTGCTCAACAGGCCAGCACTTGTGAACATGGGCTGCGCCCGGATGAAGCACCACCCGAACGGCGCGGTTTCGAGTTTGTTCAGTCAACCATTGTCCTGCCCATTGGAGCGCATCTGGGGATATCTTCATCTCATAGGTGTACTCATCCACGTTCATGCCCATGTTCCTGAGGATTTGGAGATATCGGGCAATGTTGTGTTGGCGGGTGTCCCGAAGGGCTTCCATGGTTGTCGTGTGCAGATGATAGGTCAGAGCGCGTGTTCGCATACCGATGCGTTCCCGTGCTCCGGAAAGGAAAGTCAACCATTGGCTTCTGGAGACGTTATGCAGATCGACGGCGAGATCGAACCGCTGCTGTCTCAGCGAAAATACAAACTCCCAAAACGCCTTCATCTTCTTGTGGTAGGGAAGGCTCCGAAGGTAAGGTTTGTTGAACACAAAGACCTTATCTGCCCGGCTGTCTGCTTCAAAGATTTCCTCGCAGGGTGATTCAACGAGCATTGCAAGAAAAGCGTTCGGATAGTTGCGACGGACAATATCCAGAACCGGGAGAGTCATAACAACTTCCCCGACGGCACGTAACCGAACAAGCAGTATGGATTTGTACTCCTTCATTGTCCTTCTGCTATCTCTTGCACCGCTTTGGGGCTGAGTTTCTTCTGATAGGCCATCAGCGTTGCTGCTCCGATCAGTACGGCAAACCAGATGGTACATGCCCGAACAATGAATGTTGCCGCCACTGCAACAGACTTAACCATTCCCATAGCGGTCACCATTAGCCCAGTCAGACTCGCTTCCGTGGCTCCAATGCCACCCGGCAGCATCATGATGGCACCGACGAGAATCGAGAAAGAATAGACAAAAGTCAACCCCAACAGAGGAACGCCTGAACCCGAGAATCCGTTGCAGACCAGATAGAAGGCGAAGCACTCGCAGAACCAGGAGAGAATCGAGATAATCGTCATCGAGAACAGGTTCTTCATGGACAAAAGTGAGGCGGTGCTCTCGTAGGCAACGAGCATCTTGGGTGAGGCCTTTGAGAGTCCAGGCAGTTTCCCCAGAACTCGGATCAACCCATGCGATGCTGACTTGGAGCTGACCAGAAACATTGGACCTAGAATCAAGATGGCACTGATGATGTACGTCTTGGCTCCAAAATTGTAGTAGTAGACGCCCAAGAGCGACATCAACGCCAAAGCCACAAAATCGGTAAACCGTTCCGCAAGGACGATGGGTGCGGAACGACTGATGGACGTGCCATTGACGGCCTTGATGAGAACGGATTTCAGCACTTCACCGAACTTACCAGGTGTTACGCTCATCACGAGTCCGGAAAGGAAGATTGCGAAACTGTCCTTCTTGCTGAGATCAATGTCCAGGACGCGAACGTAGTAGTGAAATTTGACAAACCGAACGAGATAGTTTGCGAAGGCCAAGGCGACCACGAGCGGAACCAGCCACCAGTTGAACTGCTTCAGTTCCTCAAAGACTTCGCCGAAGCCAGACCAGAACGAGAGCACGATGAAAACAACTGCCCCAAACACCAGGGAAATCAGAATGCCGCGGCCGTATTTTCGAAGTATCTCCACGAGTTCTTCACCTTGTCCTTGCTCGTCCCCAAATCTTTCGGCCTTCAGACTCCTTGGAATATCCGCCGAAAGATTTCCTGCGAGGCGCTTCTAGTGTTTACCTGCCAAAGCCATCAATGTGGCAACATACTGCTCCGGGACGCCAATGTCATAGCGTCTCCCCTCTATCTCCAAAGCATGATGGCAGCCCTCAGAATCCCGAAGCATCTGCAAGGCATCTGTGAACTGCACTTCCCCTTGATTCTTGACTCCATCCTTCAATAGATGGCTGATGAAGTCGAAAATTTCGGATTTCAAAACGTATTGTCCGAAGAGACAGAGAAACGTGTTCTCGCCCAGACCTTGCACTTCGAGATTTGCATTGGCATATTCCAACGTTGGCTTCTCAACGTAACGTTCGACGACGTACTGCCTGCTCTGGCGCAAGTCCGGTTGAGCCTTGAGCGTTCCGTACAGGTGCACAAATTCCCCTTGGGTGCGATCCACGCCAACACAACTCGTTCCACTTCTCTGAAACGTTTCGATCAACTGAAGAGCGCATGGTTTTTCAATGTCTGAGATATATGCGTGGTCTCCCAACAGCAGAAGAAAAGGCTCCTCACCTACCCACTCACGGGCGCACAGCACCGCATGACCAAAGCCATCCTGCGTTTTTTGAACAGCATAGTCAATCCGACCGCCCATCTGTCGGAGCACCTCTGTCTGTTCTCTTGCCCAGGAACGCACAGAGAGCTTTTCGGAAAGATCGGGGGAAAGATCGCCCTGAAAGTAACTCTGAAAAATGGGCACATCATCAGGTTGAAGAACAAGACAGACACGCTCAATGCCCGCCGAAAAGGCTTCCTGAACGATCAACTGGATGAACGGCTTTGCCAGCCCATCTCGATCGACGATCGGAAAGAGTTCCTTCTTGACCGCCTTGGTTGCCGGATAGAGACGGGTTCCGAAGCCCGCTGCGGGGATGACTGCTTTGCGAACGCCGCTCACGTGTTCGACTCC
>JAKQFZ010000251.1 GCA_029558215.1 Candidatus Omnitrophota bacterium | reverse complement strand
GCCAAGCTGTCATCGTTCCAAAGGAAGCGCTTCCCAAGACGTAAACCTATCTCTCAAGACCTCACGCTCGCTCATGAAAATCTCAGTGCCTGATTTGTCTTAAGTTTCCAGAACTGATTACTGGCTCAAGAATACGTTTCTACTACTGAGGAGTGACCCATGCGGTGGTGGAAGTCTTCAGCGAAGGTCAAGCAGGAATCGGCAGTTCCAGGCTCTGAACGGCGACGAGAGCCTCGTATCGGAGCAAAGTTTAAAGTCCGGTATTCAGGCTCTGATGGCGACAACATCATCATCGGGCACGGGACCATCGTCGATCTCAGCCGTTACGGCTTCCGAATTGAGGGGAATAAGCGTGTCAGGGAAGGAATGGAGCTAGGCCTGTTTCTCGAGCTACCTGACTTGGAGTCCCCTCTCTGCATTCCCCAAGCAGTCGTCTCCTGGGTCGACGGACGCAGGTTCGGCGTCGAATTACGAGCGGACCGTAACAAAAATCCGGAATGGCTGGAGCACCTGTCGGAGTAAATCTACTTCTCAAACAGAACTCCATCGCCATCCAACCTCGAATTCAGTGGAAACAAAAATCCCCTTCCCTGCTTAAAACGCCGGTTCGTCCGGAAGGCTGGCGAGATGGACGGTAAATTCCTCGTTTTTCGCATCGGCGACATAGCGTCTCAAGGCTTCACCGACCACAGGAAACGCCATGGTTTCCCAGGGAATAGCTGAGAGGGAAAACAATCGGACCTCCAAGCTTTCCGGCCCAGCCTGAAATTCCGGTGTCTTCATCTGTCCACGAAACACCAAGTAGACTTGACCGATCTTAGGAAGACTCAGCAACGCGTATAATCCAGTAATCGTCACGTCGGCACGGGCTTCTTCCTGTGTCTCACGAACCGCAGCATGCTCCGCGCTTTCGCCGAGTTCCATGAATCCTGCGGGAAAAGTCCAGAGGCCAAGTCGCGGTTCAATCGCACGACGGCAGAGAAGGATCTGATCTTCCCATTCTGGTATGCAGCCGGCGACGATTTTAGGGTTGTGGTAGTGAATGCGGTCACAGTGATCGCAGACATGGCGAGGCAGATTGTCGCCAAGAGGAATCTTCTGCGTCACTGAGGCGCCACAATGGCTACAGAAGTTCATAGGCACGCGCATCCAGAATCGTTTGCCTGAAGCTCGATATGAAAAGAACACCGCTGAGCGCACCG
>JAKQFZ010000229.1 GCA_029558215.1 Candidatus Omnitrophota bacterium | reverse complement strand
TGTTCCGAAACGTCAGTAGAATCAACCGTTGGTTTTTCAAAACACGATGTAGTGGAGACCAACCCCTTGTCAGGGGTACCTGCCCAGCGGATAATATGGGCATGTATCTTCGCCGGAACCGAAGAACAAAAGACGAAAGTGATTATGAGTATTGGTCCCTTGTCGAATCGGTCAGAACCGTCCGAGGCCCTCGTCAGAGGACCGTCGCCACTATAGGGAAGCTTCCCGGCCTCAACGAGGAGGAGCGTATAGGATGGGAAGAGATAAGACGTATCCTTGACGGCAAGCCGATTCCTCAGCCGGGCCTTTTCGAACACGACGAAGTACCTCCTTCATGGGCTACCGTCAATATCAACAAGGTGAGCGTCGAACGGCTGCGCCATTTCGGGGATGTCTATCTTGGCCTTCTTCTATGGAGCAAACTTGGTTTTGCAGAGTTCTGCAAAAAGCATATGACGGAAGGCAAAGAGGAGATCCCCTGGTCGGTCATGGCCTCAATCCTTGTCCTTGCACGGTTCTGCGCTCCCTCTTCGGAATTGCAGATCGCGGAAGTTTGGTACGAGAAGACGATCCTGGACGATCTCCTTGCGGTGCCTGACTATAAGATCAACGATGACCGGCTCTACCGCGCCCTTGATGCTCTTCTGCCCCATAAAGATGATCTGTGTAATCATCTCCAGAGCCGCTACGGTGAACTCTTCGGCACAACCTTCGACTTCCTTTTCTACGACATCACGTCTACCTATTTTGAAGGAACCGCCGAAGGTAATGCGCAGGCCAAAAGAGGATACAGCAGGGACAGCCGTCCCGACTGCCCTCAAGTCTGCATTGGTCTTGTGGCAACAAAGGAAGGATTGCCCGCCGCCTTTGAGATCTTTGACGGCAACCGATCCGATGTAACCACCCCCAAGGAAATGATCGAAGTGATGGAGACCAAGTACGGCAAGGCCAACAGAGTATGGGTGATGGACCGGGGCATGGTGAGCGAGAAGAACCTGGAGTTCATGCGTGAGTCGGGGGCCAGGTATCTGGTCGGCACCCCCAAGTCACTGCTTAAGAAGTTCGAGCATCACCTTCTGGAGCAACAATGGGAAAAGGTGCATTCCGGCATCGAAGTGAGGTTTTGCCCTTCACCTGATGGAACGGAGGAGACTTTCGTCCTCTGCCGCTCCCCTGGACGGAAGGAGAAGGAAAACGCCATTCTGAACCGCTTTGTTGTAAGACTCGAAGACAAACTCGGGAAACTGGCTGAACGGGCGGCCCAGGGCAAACTCAAAGGCAGACAAAAAGTGGAACGACAGATCGGACGGCTTCTGGAACAAAACAGTCGTGCCGCTTCACTCTTCACGGTTACCGTCAGAGAAAAGGATGCCCGCCTTTCTATAGACATCAAGAGAAACGAA
>JAKQFZ010000228.1 GCA_029558215.1 Candidatus Omnitrophota bacterium | reverse complement strand
ATTGAACCGGGCATCTATCTTCCTGGAGAATTCGGGATCAGGAGCGAGCTCGACGTATATATCTCTGAGCAGGAGGCCGTAGTGTATGGCTTACCGCTTCAGATCGAAATCGTTCCCATTCTCTAGTCTTCAGCAAACCTTGGGCGTCGACTTCCTTGACACAATCTCTTAGCAGCAGATAGATTGAATTCTTATCCTTCTTGATACAAGGTTCTCCATCACGAGGGCAGAGATGTTCGGGACCATGGGTTTCTCTGAGCTCATCATCATTCTCATCATAATTCTCATCATTTTTGGTGCCGGCCGGCTACCGCAGATCGGTGAGGGCGTCGGGAAGGCCTTGAAAGGTTTTCGAAAAGAGGTCAATGAAGCTTCCCCTTCCTCACCCAATGAAGCCCAACAGGAAACTGTACAACCACGGCCAGTTGAAGCTCCTCCTACAGGCACGACCAGAGCATCTTCCGCTGCAGAGCCGTCCTCCGCTCCCGCCAGAACAAATACCCCTTACACACCAGGGCCTGAATTGACGCCGGGCACGACCGCTTCGTTGCTATACAATACTTCGCCGCATACTGTTCAAGCATCGATAACCCCTTCAAAGCCAGTCCAAACGTCTTCTTCTCATCAGGTGATTTCGATGGAAGAGCGGGATGCAATGCCTCCGCCGGCAGCTCGTGCCTCGTATCCGCCTTTGCCAGCCTCGCCACAGACCAAAGCCAACATTAAGCGCCCATCAGCCATCGTGAATAAGGATGCCGTCGCACGTGTGCAGGCGCAGCAAGCTGCACTCAAAACCAAAACGGCCCCATCATCCGTGGGAATGTCACCGGACAACCTGCAACATCTGGGAGAAGGCCTTGGGGAAGTCGTACGAACATTCCGACAGGCAGTATCCGATGTTCGCGACAGCGTGGACCCCCAGATGCAGACCATCCAAGCGGAAATGGATGCGGCCCAAAAGGAAATCCAGCAATCGATCGAAGCCGCGAAGGAACTTCTCCCGGAAGAGGACGAGAGCTCCAAATCCTCGTGACGTACTTCTCGTTGTTCTCCAGGCTACCGTCACGCGCGTGCCATATCAAACGGTCCCTCCTTACATTCCCTTTCCTCGCATGCTTCACTTTGACCGTTGGTTGTTACCAAGATAGTCCCTCACCAGAACCACAGAAGGCGCTAGATCTTCTTATCCTATTACTAGATGATCGCGACACGCTTGTTCGAAGGACTGCGGTAGAAGCCTTGGGAAAGATCGGTGATCCAAAATCCGAGCCCAGGCTTCTGAGAAAGCTTGATGATCCAGAGCCATTAGTCCGTGAGGCTGCCGCTCGAAGCTTGGGTTGGCTCTCTGGATTGGAGCCTGACACGCGATCTAGGTTGACAATGCTTCTACAGGATGTAGATACGTCAGTGCGCCAGGCGGCCTCACAAGCTCTCAATAGAAACTAAATACCTGCGGAGTTCACCACATATGGAGCTCTTCCTCAGTGGCGACAAACCCTTGAACAGGGATCAGAGATTCGAAGATCTGAACGACAGATCGTAGCAACACTCGTTTCTCAAGAAACTCACTTCGAATCGTGACCGGTGGGGACGCAGTGGAGCGTTAGGGTTTCTTCCGGTGATGTGTTTGGGCCGGTAAGGATAGAAGGAATTTTTCGCTGAGATGCGAGACTCATGGACACTTGCAAACGAACGGGATCCCTTTAACTTTCAGGATGAACTTCTGCTTCGATTCAGTGCCTCAACCAGCCCAACTAGTTCCTTCTGAACCTGCTCATCCAGCTTAATGAATTGAACGCCCATCCCAGGAAACAGAAGGTACCGCTCAGGTTTGCTACGAACCCAAGCGACCTTTGCCTTCGCAGTCAGCTTATCCCACGGCTTATCTGGAAGGGCAAATTCGACTGTCAGCTCTGTTCCTGGCTTCAAGGGAGCCCCGCTTTCAATAAAGAGGCCGCCTCCACCGATACCTCCTGTCAGACTATCAAACTGCTTACCTTCTGGTGTCGTGTAACGGACCTTCACGGCAAGAGGTGCACGCGGTTGAGCACGGCAATGAGCAAACCGGGCATCTTCACCGCTGGCAAGCACACGCTCGATGACCGCACCCCATGACATAGCACCCAACAGCTGACCAAAAGGATCTTGTATCGTGATCGTTTCTAGTTTCGAATCGATGAAGAGAGACTTACCTTCATGACCTGCAGTGGAAACAACAGGAAGTTTCATATAACTGAGACTCT
>JAKQFZ010000221.1 GCA_029558215.1 Candidatus Omnitrophota bacterium | reverse complement strand
TCAGTACCTGAACAACGATGGGTGGCAGATGGAGACCTATCCTGAAAATGACTGGTACAATATGCCGGTTCGGATTGAGCGAAGCCAGGACGGGCAACCGGTTGAGATTTCTGTTCAGATGGATGGATACGACATCCATGCTCAAGTCTGGCTCGCCGAAGTTGGATTGACTCGACTGTATCTGCTCGACACAAACATTCCCAAGAATCCACCGCATCTTCGCAATATCACCCATCGGCTCTACGGAGGGGACAGAGAAAGGCGGATGCAGCAGGAATTGTTGCTCGGCATCGGCGGGGTACGTGCGTTGAAGACTCTGGGAATTCAGCCCACCGTCTATCATATGAACGAAGGCCACTCGGCGTTCCTCGTGCTGGAGAGATTCCGAGAGGCGATGAAGGAAAAGACTCTGAGTTTTGAAGAAGCCCGAGAATTGATCTGGGCAAGTTCTGTCTTCACAACACACACGCCGGTTCCTGCTGGGAACGAACGATTCTCCTTGGATCTTATGACCAAGTATGTGAAACCACTGGTAGACGATCTGGGACTTGACTGGCATTCCTTTCTCGCTTTGGGCAAAGTCAATCCCCATGACAAGGAAGAAACATTCTGCATGACTGTTCTCGCCCTGAAACTCTCATCACTGAACAATGGAGTGGCGAAGATTCATGGTCGGGTCTCAAGAGAAATGTGGAAGGGGATGTGGCCTGACCTGCCCGTCAGCGAGGTGCCCATTCGAAGCATCACGAATGGTATCCATACTCCGACTTGGATCAGCCATGACCTCCGGGAACTTCTGGCTTCGTATCTTGGACCGAGTCTTCAGGAGAGACCATGGGATTTGAAGGTTTGGGACGCGGCAGAACGGATTCCGGACATTGAGTTTTGGCGAACGCATCAGCGAAGAAGGGAACGTTTGGTCTTCTTTGCTCGCAAGCGTCTTCGCCAGCAGTTCGAACGGCAGGGATTGCGTTCCGAGGCAGTTGAAAGAGCCGAGGGAATCATGAACCCCCATGCATTGACTCTCGGCTTTGCAAGGCGTTTTGCCACCTACAAGCGTGGCAATCTCCTTTTTACTGATCCCGATCGACTTTACCGTTTGCTGAGCGACCCGGAGAAGCCTGTTCAGATAATCTTTGCAGGCAAAGCCCACCCTCAAGATACCCCAGGCAAGGAAGTAATCAAGTCAATCGTTCACTATGCGAACGAGGAACGATTTCGTCAGCACATCGTATTTCTGGAAGACTATGATATCAATGTTGCACGGTATCTTCTTCAGGGGTGCGATGTCTGGATCAACACGCCCAGGAGACCTTTGGAAGCTTCCGGAACGAGTGGCATGAAAGCAGCGGCAAACGGTGCCCTGAATCTCAGCGTTCTGGATGGTTGGTGGGACGAGGCTTATGTGCCAGGGAGAATGACCACGGGTTGGTCTATTGGCTCTGGAGAGGAATATGAAGACGCTGCGCATCAGGACTTTGTTGAAAGCCACGCACTCTATGATGTCTTGGAGCGTGAGGTCATTCCGCTCTTCTACGAACGGGATGTGGATGGACTTCCGCGAGAATGGATTCGTTGGTCAAAGTCCTGCCTCAAGCACCTTGCGCAATACTTCAACACGAATCGAATGCTCATGGAATATACCGAGCAGATGTATCTTCCCGCCGCGCGTGCCCGGCAGGCGCTTTCCGAGAGAGACTTTCAGCGCGCCCGAGAACTCGCCCTTTGGCGCAAGAGAGTGTCCGCGGAATGGCCAAACGTATCCCTTCTCTCCGTGCAGGTGAAGAAGGGAGTCACCCGTCTTCTTGCAGGTGAGAAGATGACGGTTCATGTTGTGGTTCGTCTGGGAAAACTTGCCGTCGGTGATGTGTCCGTTCAGATCTATCATGGCCACCTAAACAAGGACGGGGATATTATTGAGGGTGAGTTTGAGAAGGCAAAATGCGTTGAATCTCATGACGATGTGCATGCGTTTGAAGCGGATATCTCATCACTGGTGAGCGGTCGTCGAGGCTTTGCTGCAAGGGTAATCCCATATCATCCAGATGAGATTCATCCGTTCATGACCAATACGGTGGTCTGGGAGCACGCTTGATCCGAAGCACTTGCGTTCGAGCAGGTTGGAACCTGCGAGCGTGTGGGCTATGCCCACTCCTGCAAACCGCTTGCACATCTGAAGGACCAGACTTCCTCAAAGTCTGGTCTCCCATAAGTTCTTACTGCAGAAGGCAACGAAACGTCTTGACTTCAAATGGACGCATCGTGAATCGCACTGTCTTCTCCTGAATGGGAATTGGCTCCGAAATCGGCTCCTCAAGAAGGTTCGTCTCCCAAATGGAGGCAACTGGCGTATGCAACTGGAGACTGACCTCTGTGCGAGTCCTGCTGGCTTCATACAAGCGGATGATGATTCCTTTGGCATCGTCTGCCCCCTTGATCGCTTCTATTATGACACTGCCTGGGCTGATCGAAAACAGAGATTGGAACGGCATGCACTCCTTTGGCACGGGACGAACCACTGGAGCAATGTTCAGTTCGTAGGCGGGCTTAACAACCGATTCGACAGAGAATCCGCCGCTATGTGGCAGTATCGAGTATGTGAATCTGTGTTTGCCCTGGTCTCCCCTGGGATCCGGATGAGTTCCTGATTTCAGAAGGGTAAGCCTCAACTCCGTACCTTCAACCCCAATACCGTACTTGCAGTCGTTAAGCAGTGCCACTCCGAAATCGGACTCCGACAGATCAGTCCATTTGTGGGCACAGACCTCAAACCGCGCTCGATCGGCCAGCGTATTCGTGTGTGTTGGACGCTCTACGTGCCCATACTGGATTTCATGTCTTGCAACATTCGAAAGGAGGTCAAACTTGAATCCAGCCTTGAGCAATGCATGCTTTTCGTGCCAGTCTGTCACCGTTTCAAAGTCAACCCGGGGTGAACCGGCATGGAAGATGACGTCCTGGACTATGCGAGAGCCCTTGCCAATGGCGTAAGTGCTTCGGATGCGAAGTTGAATGGGCCCATCTGCAACCAGGCTACGATCTAACAGTTGGCCCTGCGCCTTCATCTTGCATCGCTGTTCGTAGTCAATATCCCAGTTGTCCCAGACTGCTGGAATGTCTTCCCCAAGCCAGAAAGTGTTAAGCGCACCGCCCGGTTTGACGATCTCCCTGCCGGATAGTTTGTCCAGAAAAGAGACTATTCGACCTGAAGGATCAAAACGTACTACACAATAAGGAGTCTCTACAGTCTCTTCTGTGACAGTGAAGGGCGACTTGGACTTGGCACCACGGACACCCTTTTGAAAAGCAAGCCGTGTGGAACCGAGAGCGGGAATGCTGACTCCATCAATGACGAGCAGTGGCGTACCCTCGACATCGGACACTTTCTGGACTGCAAGTGCAGCATCTTCAGGAATGGCCTTTGTGGGAAATCTCTCAAGGAGGACCTCGCCCTTTCTCTCCCAACTGAGGGTGTTTGCCAGGAGAAGGACTGTTGCTTCTGCAGCAGTTGAGCCGGAAAGATTTTCAAGTGCACTCTGGCCGAGGGCGTCTGCTTCGACGATGCACCGCAGGAAAGAGGCAATAGCCTCGTCATTGACCTCCTCGATGGATGATCCAGGGAGAATGTCATGAAACTGGTTTGTGAGCAGTTCCTTCCAAAGCCGGTTGAACTCGGTCGAAGGATATCTGCCGCCATGGACAAGTGCGATTGAATTGAGGATTTCCGCATTGCGTAGGGCGTATTCCAGTTTCCGATTGCCCTTCTTGATTTTCGCAATGGATGTTGTCGTTCCTCGGTGCGCTTCAAGGTAAAGCTCACCTGAGTATACCGGAATGTCAGCAAGCTGATCCTGCATCTCGTGCATGAAGGAACTGACAGTAGTGTGTCTGACCTTCGGGCAACCCTCCAAATCGGTCATTCGACGCAGAACATCCAGTGATTCGGCAACAGGCCCACCGCCACCGTCTCCAAAACCAAAAGCCGCCAGGCGGCGGTCCTGAACATCCTTGTGCTGAACCCAGTTCCACTGGTTCACAAGTTCTTCCGGGCTGATCTGCCACACCATACAATTGAGGTGCGAGATCACGGACGACCCATCAATTCCTTTCCAGAGAAAGGTGTCGTAGGGAAAACGTGTCGTGTCATTCCACGCCATCTTTGTCGTGCAGAAGAAATCAACACCCGCTCCTTTGAGCAATTGAGGAAGGGCTGCTGAATAGCCGAAGACGTCTGGAAGCCACAAGGTGTCCGACCGATATCCGAACATCTCCTGATTGGCTCTCTGCCCGAACAGCAGCTGTCGGACGAGCGATTCGCCCGAAGGGATGTTGCAGTCGGGCTCGACCCACAT
>JAKQFZ010000216.1 GCA_029558215.1 Candidatus Omnitrophota bacterium | reverse complement strand
CGCCCCACCAACGCTTCCCTCGCCAGTTGATGACCGGGTTGAACACTGCCGATTCCATGAAGCTGACATCCCGGTCGGATGACGTCACAATCTCGATTTCCACAGCCTCATCGACATCTGGCACCAAGAAGAATCCCCACTCAAACACAGGCTCAATCCAATGGCTGATTGGCTTCTTGTCGGTCCCAGTCCAATCGGGGCAGACCACCTTGATGCGCCCACGCTGCTCTGGGTCCTGGTTGTCCACAACCCTGGCGTTGTACCTCTGCGTGCCCATCACACAACCTTCCTGGCAGAAAAGTCGCAGGTGTAACCGGCCTCCGAACCGAACAGATGGCGCACACGGCTGAAATACCACTTGCCGTCGTATGGCGGACCAAGCCCTTCAATGTCATGCTCTTGGCGTGACATCAGATTCTCAATGCCAATGACCACCCCATTCCCGGTCATGAAGTTTTCCCGGTTCCGGGCGAACCATGACTTGGCCCAGCGTTTGATCTTGGCCATGCTGTTCATGTTTCCAGCAGCTGAGAAGGCAAACGAGAAATCGCCCACGTACAATTTCACAGCTTCAGCTGAGGTGAACTGCTTCACATCTTCCTTTGGGTCACCAGCATACAATGGATCCTCAGCTTGCGGGGAATCATCCACCTCGATGGTGTCCTCACCAAGAGTGCCCCATCTGATTCCCTCTGATGTCTGGTAGTATCCCAACGCCTGGACTCTGAGCTTGGTGAACTTCTCCGTGAAATTCATCTCAGGCTCGAATCGCATCAGGGTGCTCAATTCCTTTGCCCCATATTTGAACTTGTAGCGTTTGACCTGATTCTTGAGGATGTTGGCTGGGTCCTTGAAGTGCAGGGTCCACACGCCTTTGACATCAGCATCCACCCACATGTAGAACCCTGTCAGGTTGGACAAGCCACGCAGATACTCGGCCGCTGTCATCCCGGCTGGCCAATCCAGGTTGCCCACCTCATCAAGGTCGATGGGGTCAACATCCGTCTGCAGCCCAAGATCAGAACCGATCTTGGCCACAGCATCCCCGATGGTGATGTCACCAAAAGTTGTCAGGATCTTTTTCTTCTGGCCCTTGGC
>JAKQFZ010000215.1 GCA_029558215.1 Candidatus Omnitrophota bacterium | reverse complement strand
GGAGTCTTCGCTTCACTTTTCGCGATTGCATTGTTCTTCTTTTTCTACTTTTTATTCAGGGCGGTTGTGCGTCTGGAAGACATCGGGGAGATTCTTCTGAATCGTCTTCTGGCGATGTTCTTTCTTGCTACCTTTTCGATGCTTATCTTCAGTAATCTGGTTGTCTCCCTGACTTCTCTGTACCGCTCAGAAGACATCGAGTTCCTGATGGCACAGCCGGTGGCAAGGACTTCGATTTTCGGCGCAAAGTATATGGAGAGTTTCTTCTACAGTTCCTGGCCTTTTATCTACCTGTCTGCTCCTCTGTTTCTCGCGTTTGGAATGGCACGTTCCCTTTCCCCTCTGTTCTACCTTGGTTCGGCTGTTGCCTTCTTGCTGTTCCTTCTTCTTGCGACCAGTATGGGACAGTTTCTAACGCTGCTCTTGGCTGGTCTGCTGCCCGCCAAAAGAGGTTTGTGGATCGCCATGGGTATGGCTTTGCTCTTTCTGGTGCTCATGGTCTTTCGGGTCTTGGGCAAGACCATGATGATCCAGGCCTATCGCCGACTGGATTTCGAGACGATCCTGGCTTCCCTTCGCATCGGTGGGCAACCTTGGTTGCCCAGTCATTGGGCGAGCGAGGCTTTCCTGGCCTCCGCGCGTCATGATGTTCGTGTCTTTCTCTATCGTTTTGGTCTCTTGCTGGCACATGTCGCTCTGGCTTGGGAGATTCTCATCCGCATGGCGCGCTCTCTCTACTACAAGGCGTGGACTCGTTCCAGAGAAGGGTTGCACAGGTCAGATCGGACGGAAGATCGTCCCCTTTCTTCATGCGTTGCCAGAGGCTTTGTCTGGTTTCTTCCGAGAAAATTCAGAACCATGGCGGTCAAGGATCTCCTGACATTTGCGCGCGATCCATGGCAGTGGACACAGTTTGCAATGCTGTTGGGTCTGTTGGCGATCTACCTCTTTAACCTGCGGTCAACACCGCTTGCTGATTTCGTTCCCTTTTGGCGCACATTGGTCACTTATTTCAACCTCGGTGCCACTGCGTTTATCTTCTCCATCGTTACTACACGATTTGTCTATCCCCTCTTGAGCCTTGAAGGGGGGAAGGCCTGGATGTGGGCAATGGCACCCGGCAAGAGAACCGACATTGTCTGGCAGAAGTTCTTCCTTTCCTGGTCGCTTCCTTTCGCATTTTGTTTTCTCCTTCTTCTGGCGACAAGCCTTCTGCTTGATGTATCCAGCCGCATGCTGATCATCCCGGCGGTGACCTTTGTCTTACTAACGCTTGGCCTGACGAGTCTTGCCGTTGGCATCGGAGCGCTCTATCCGAACTTCTACACGGACAATGCAGCCAAGATCGCCAACGGTGTCGGTGGCATCGTCACTGTGGCGATCAGCCTTGCCTACGTTCTTATCGCCATCATCATCGAGGTCATCCCCACCTATCTCCTGGTCTCCTATGGATACCTTCGTGTGTCATACGGCCGCTGGATCGTTCTTCTCGCGGTTGTCCTGGAACTGATCCTTCACTCCGTCGTGATCATCGTTCCCATGCGTCTCGCTATCCGAAAATGGGCAAAGCAGGAGTTCTGATACTTCAACGATGGCCGCTGAAGATTTGAGGGGGTACGGCTCTTCCAATGGTGCACAATGTGGCGGAGGGATTTGCGATGGACATTGTGCATTTCCAACTGTCATTGGAAACGGAGCAAAGCGGATTGAAGAATCCCTGCCCGCTCCTTGACAGACCACTCGGGGGCATTTAGATTTGATACGCAATGAGAATAGGGTTCCAATGATGATCCGTATCACACGATAGATGGCTGAGTCGGAATCAAGATGCTGACGGAAATGGATTTATCACTCAAGCCATTCGATATCTTTGCGCTTTTTATGTGGCCAGAAAGAGAACCGCGCAATATGCGGATCAATTTGACCGTTGTTTGTCCGGCTAGAATAGATTGAAATACCGCAGGAGATGCATCGGCCCATGAACCTGGTCAAGTCAAAAAAACGCGTCGCAGACCACGGGGAGGTGTTCACCCCCGCGTGGATGGTCGAGGCAATGCTTGACCTGGTGAAGGACGAGACAATGCGCATTGACTCCCGCTTCCTGGAGCCAGCATGCGGGAGCGGCAACTTCCTTGTGGAGGTTCTGCGACGGAAACTGGCCGCCGTGGAACTCAAGTACGGCAAATCCGACTTCGAGCGACGGCACTATGCGCTGCTGGCACTGATGTGCATCTATGGCATTGAATTGCTGCCGGACAACATCGCCGATTGCCGCGCAAACCTTCTGGATGTTTTTACCGAGTCCCTGCGTTTGGACGAGTCTGACGATCTCTATCAAGCCGCGTCTTTCGTGCTGTCCCAGAACCTCGTACACGGCGATGCCCTGAAGATGTGTACGCACGAGGGTCAAGCGATCACCTTCGCCGAGTGGGGCTATCTGGGCAGGGGCAAGTACCAGAGGCGCGACTTTCGTCTCGACGTGCTTACCATGTCGTCTACTTTCAGCGCGCAAGACTCGCTCTTCGCCAACCTTGGAAGACACGAGCTTTTTAAGCCAACTAAGTCCTACCCGCCGATGACGGTGAGGGAACTTGCTGCTGCGTTCAAGGAAGTGATATGAACTCACACGAAGATACGGTGTCAAGAAGGAACCCAGAAACGGAGAACGAGCGATGAGCGTTCAAGCCAGTTTTTCCCTGCGCGGGCGCAACCCGGATGTGCTGACCTGCATCGCGAACCTTTCCAACGACGAGGTCTTCACGCCACCCGAGCTTGCGAATCGGATGCTGGACACACTGACTGAGGCTTGGGCGGCGGCAAACGGTGGCGCGAGCATCTGGGCAGACAAGACGGTGCGGTTCCTTGATCCCTGCACGAAGTCGGGCATCTTCCTGCGCGAAATCACCAGTCGCCTCACCAAAGGCTTAGCCGACGAGATGCCGGACCTTGAGGAACGAGTCAATCACATCCTGACAAAACAGGTGTTCGGCATTGGAATCACCTATTTGACGAGTCTCCTGGCTCGGCGCAGCGTGTATTGTTCGAAACACGCCCAAGGAACGCACTCGATTGCCAAGGGCTTCGCCAGTGATGACGGCAATATCTGGTTTGAGCGCTTGGAGCACACTTGGGTTGGGAACAAGTGCACGTATTGCGGCGCAGGAAAATCAGTTTTCGACCGAGGTGAAGTCCTTGAAACTCACGCCTATGCGCTCATTCACACCGACGACATCAAGGCTCGGATAGCCGAGATTTTTGGAGGCAACATGCAATTCGACGTCATCATAGGGAATCCGCCGTATCAAATGAAGGGAGGCGCAGGTGGCACGAGCGATTCTTCCATTTACCATCTATTTGTAGAGCAGGCACTGAAACTTGATCCAAGCTTCTTGAGTATGGTCATACCGTCAAGATGGCTGGCCGGTGGGCGCGGTATGGATGATTTCAGAAAGGCGATGCTTACCGGGGGACACATCAGCCACCTTATTGACTACACTAAGATGGCAACGGCATTTCCGGGCGTCGATTTCGAAGGCGGG
>JAKQFZ010000214.1 GCA_029558215.1 Candidatus Omnitrophota bacterium | reverse complement strand
GGAGTCTTCGGCGCATTGGGATCGACAGGTTTCGGCTTGAACATATCAGCGAAACTGTCGAGCGGATTCACGGGACCGCCGGCCGGAGCTTGCGCAGGTTGGCCGGGCATGGTGGCCGGGTTGGCAGCAGGATTTGCCGGGCCTTGCATTTGCGCAGAGACGGGGCCAGCCGCAGGTTGCGGAGCAGGTTGCGCCGGTGCAGCTTGCTGCTGTTGCGGGGCTGCTTGTTTGCCAAAGATACCGGGAAGGAAAGCCATGATATTTACTCCTCAGAAAGTAGTCAGATTAGAAGAAGGTGGGACGAGCTACGCCACGGGTCAGTGCCATCAACCCAGTCTGCAGATCAGTAGCGCCAATGCTAATCCAGCGCTGATCTAGCTCGGAGGATGCTCGCAACTTGGCCACAAGTTCCCCCAATTCCTTGCCCTTCTCCTTGATCTCATTCATGAGGTTGATTTCCTCTTGTGTGAGCTCCCGATACCCTACAATCTTACGGTGCTGGTTGTCCATGATAGTTTACTCCTGAGTTTGCGAATGGATGATTTCAGCCATGAGTTCTTGGTAGGCTGCCACGAAGTTTTTGAGTCGCTCGTGTTCGACTATCGCCTTCACTTGGAGTTTGGGATCCTCGTGATAGGGCAATTCTGCATTGAGGCACGCATTGGCGTATGCCTCGATCTTGTTCTGCAAGTATGCAAGAAAGAGAGGAGAGACACCGAGTGCCATCTTTTCATCTTCCGGCGTCATGTTGAAGCGCATGAAGGTACTTGCAGTATCAGGTGTGAGTTGGTGTGTCATTTTTCTGGCTCTCCGCTTTGCTTCTTATACTCTTTGCCCATCTTGTACTTGAAGTACGGGTCTGTTTTCAGAGACCTTAAGGCAGTATCAACGAGAAGCATTAGCTCTGTTGCAATGGTTGGATCTACGTGACTAGGCATACGGGCAGCGGTAGGGTAGTTGTGAGCTGCCAGCTCCACACCAAATGCCTGAAGCTCATCATCAGTGGTTCGATACTTGCCCCAGTCGCCTTTGCTTTGCATTGCTGCAATCTTGCCTGGGGCAAGGCGCTCAACAGTACCCTTTGGGCCCCCTCCAGCTGAATTGCTCTTTTTCCACATGTCCTTGAACTGAGAGTCAGAGCTATTCATGAACTGCTTGAGCAGTGCCGACTGGACGGCATGAGTCATCTCATGGGTAACAGTCTCAGGACCAGTGCGAGGGTGAACACGAATTGCGTTCCTAGCTGGATTGTACGCACCCTCGTAGGTTAGTTTTGGATCCCCTTCCACTACAGGCATTGCGTTGTTTGCAATAAGATACTCATTGAAAAGCTGCAAAATGTCATTAGGGTTCATGGTCAGGTCCCCGGCTGGTTCATCGGTTGTGCAGGCTGGGCATTCTGAGCTGCACTCGCCTGTGCCATAGTCTGCAGGAATTGCTGTTGCTGCTGTGGATTGCGCTTGAAGTCTTCCAGCCAATAGGCGCCACGCAGCTTCATGAAGTAGAGGAACATTCCAAGAATGTCGTATTCGCTCTGCACGGCTGGAATAGCTTGGGCCGTTTGCATGAACACCATCAACATCTCTGTGTTCATCAACTTGTCTGCAGGCAGATTGCCGTCTGTCATCTTGAATTCTAGCATCGCCTTCCGCAGTTCCACAGGATCCACATCCACCTGCGTGCGCTCATTCCGGTTGAGAATCGTGCCGGCAGTCTGGAATTGCAGAGTGTTCGCCTTGACAGTCTCCTTGACCGGAGTCATGAACTGGTGCTCAATGGCAAGCGAGCAGAGCTGTTGACGAGAGCTGCTGTTCGACATTGTTTCCGTGAACTCAGTCTTCGTCTTGTTTCCCGGCTGGAACTGGCCCCTGTCTACCTTGTTCTGGCCGGTGGCCTGATCCGCCATTGCACTAATCATTTCAGACATCTGGATGTTCGTGCCAGAGTTATCCTCACGATAGGGGATCTGATAGACAGCACGAGCAATGGCGTTATCGTCTTTGCCAATGTTGGCATTGCGTAACGGGATGCGAGATACGGAGGAGACAGGATCAATGTCTTTCTTGTCAATCAGCCGTGGATTGTAGACAAGGCGGTCAAAGATCAGGCGGCGCTTGCTTTCCAGACTGACGTTCCACAGCGCACTCGACATGTCTTGGAA
>JAKQFZ010001233.1 GCA_029558215.1 Candidatus Omnitrophota bacterium | reverse complement strand
TCGAGAAGAGCCCGTTCGCGGTGGACAAGTGGATGAAGGACGAGATCCAGCGGCTGGCGAGGCAGTACCAGTTCTTCCACTGGCACCTGGCGTATCCGGACGTCTTCAAGGTCGTGCCGCCGGGGCAGAAGGCCGAGAACGAGCAGATGGGGTGGAACGGCGGGTTCGACGTCGTTCTCGGGAATCCGCCGTGGGAAAAGGTTGCCACTCGGGAAAAGGAATTCTTTTCTGCGCACACAGAAGTCTCCGAGGAAAATCGCAGTGACAAGCGAAAAGCACTAATTGTGTCGCTGCTTGAATCGCAGCCCTTTCTTCTTGATGCCTGGAATGAAAAGCAGAGGTCAGATGCGGCTGCTTCCCAATTTCTATGTGAAAGTGGTCGGTTCCCACTTTCGGCAGTTGGTGAATTGAATCTATACCCTATTTTCACTGAATGCTCTCGCTCTTTGGCTGGAAGCAGAGCGAGTGTCGGCCTCGTAATAAAGAGTGGCATGCTAACATCGCCGACCTGGGCTGGTTTTGCCTCACAACTGCTTAGTGATGGATGCATAAGTTCCGCACTTGACTTTCGCAATTGGAGGGGATGGTTTCCGGACATTGGGTATCACGAACGTTTCACTTTACTCACACTATCATTTGGATTCGATGATACGCCGATGCTGTTTGGGTACTACTTGGATGATCCATCGCAGGCACGCGATCCACAAAAAACCTTTGCGATGACAGTACAAGAAGCGATTACCTTCAATCCCGCAACAAAGACGATTCCTGCCTTCGAGCAGATCGAGGCGAAGTACATCCTTTCAAGAATCTATCGGCAATTCCCTGTTCTGTCTTCTTCAGAATCTGGCTGGGGCATCAGGTACACACGCGGCCTTGACATGACAGCCAAGGCTGACAAGTTACGTAGTGCAGAAGAATTGGCAGAGATAATTGGAGGTTCTCCGACAAGCAGTCTCCAACTTGGTTCCACACCTCAATTCATCCCATTGCATGAAGGAAAGCTGTTGCAGATCTTCGACCACCGCTTCGCTTCATTTGAAGGTATTCCTGCAAGTCAACGGTTTGGAGTGAAAGCAGCAACACAGACGCCGTCCATCGTTCAAAAACAGAATCCATACTATTCGGTTACGCCGCGCTATTGGATATGCAGAAAGGACTGGGAAGAAGACGTTGCCGTTAGGCGTGTCGACTCACGTTGGGCAATAGCGTTTCGGCACACGACCAATGTAATTTCGAACATGCGCACCTGCGTTGCTGCGATCTGCGGAAGCGTCGCCTTCAACTATCAAGCTCCAAATTTAGCTCTAGATGTTGATGATGTCGCAAGAGCATCTTTGCTGTTTGTTTCTATGATGAACTCATACGTTTTCGACTATGTCGTCCGTCAGAAGTTTTTTGGGGCGAACCTTATCAAGTCAATTCTGTATCAGATTGCAGCTCCATCGCGCAAGCATCTAGAAAGCCATGAGAAGTTCATTTGCGATCGGGCTATTGAGCTTACATACACATCATGGGACCTGGAGGCGCTGAGCACTGACTATGGCTTGTCAAGCCCCCCGTTCAAGTGGAACGAGGAGCGTCGGTTCCTTCTTCGATGCGAGCTTGATGCGGCATTTTTCCATGTCTACTTTGCTACCGACGGCAGTGGAGGATGGCGAAAGATTGATTATGAACAAGGTGAGGATTCGGTTGAGTTGCATAGAAGCTTCCCGAAACCACGCGATGCTATTGCCTTCATTATGGACACATTCCCAATCATTCGTCGAAAGGATGAGGAGAAATTTGGCGGGGAATACCGAACGAAGCAGTTTATCCTTGAGATCTACGACGAGATGGCCGAGGCCATCCGGACCGGCAAGCCCTACCAGACCCACCTCGATCCGCCACCGGGAGATCCGAGGTGTTGTCATGCGAAGAGATGATTATTACCCCCACCCATCACAAGGAAGGGAATGATGAAAATCGAAATCACGGTGGGCACTGATGGCAGCACGGTCGACATCAAAGCGATAGATCTAATAGGAGACAGCTGGAGGGACTTCCTAGACTATTTGGAAAAGGCAAAGAAAGCGGAGGCCGAGGACAAGCAATTAGATAAAAACCGGGCGATGCGCGCTGCGATCATGAATATGTTCTCACACCTCGATGGAGTTGTCAGCAGTATTCATGAAAAGCTTGTCGGAACACGAACAAATGTCGAGGGTCATTGTTCTTTGGGCAAAAAGATGTTGGATATCAAGGACCATATCTACCAGGAGAAGAAACAGAAGCTTCCCTACATCAACATGAAGATGAAGCCCCTTAGGGATATCATTGCACATCCAAGCGTCGAGAAAGTTCTCAATGTCAGCGGTTCAAGTGTGAAGTTTTCCGAAGAAGACGTGTTCAGCTGCACTACAAAGCAGCTTGATGATTGTGGAAAAATGGTAGACGCCTGGTTGAATAAAGTCTGCGCAATCGTGAACGAGACAAGAATTAACAATACATCAGAAGCGGTAAGAGAGATTTCTGAACTTCTTGGTTCCGGTTCAGTGGAACCCAAGGAGATGTAGCCATCTCCGAAGGCAAACGCGTTGCAAGGAAGATGGCAGACGGGTATGATAGGAGTAGTTTGATGGGAAGAAGTTCAGGGGGCACCGATGGCCGATGAATCTTGGTTTGAAGAACAGGAAGAACAGTCCAAGGTAAAGTCCGAGATCGTTGCAAAGTATTTCTGGGCCTGGGCCAATGTCATCATCCCGACGGCGAAGAGATATGGTAAGTGTATTGCCTATATTGACCTTTTTGCCGGGAAAGGACGGTTCCAGGACGGATCGAAGTCTACGCCGCTCCTGGTTCTGGAGCGGGCAGTCCAGAATCCGGACATGTGCAAAATGCTCATCACCGTGTTCAACGACAAGGACGAAGAGTGCGTCCGCGAGCTGGAGCAAGCGGTGGCTACAGTGCCTGGAATCGAAAAGCTGCGGCATAAACCTGAAATCTACAACGAGGAGGTTGGAGATAAGGTCGTAGCAGAATTTGAGAAGATGAGGCATGACCCCACGCTCTTCTTCGTGGACCCTTGGGGATATAAGGGGCTTTCTCTTCGGCTCATCAACTCGGTGCTAAAGGATTGGGGTTGTGACTGCATCATCTTTTTCAACTACAACCGGATCTCCATGGGGCTTTCCAACCCTGCGGTCGCGGAACATATGGAAGCCCTGTTGGGGAAGGAAAGAGTGGACAGAATTCGGCCTACCCTGGATGGCCTGCTACCAGGCAAACGAGAGGCGGTCGTGGTTGAAATATTGTGCGAAGCGCTTCGGGAAATGGGCGGAACTTTTGTCCTTCCATTTCGCTTCCGACACCCAGTGAAGGGACGAACAAGCCATCATTTGGTCTTTGTCTCGAAGCACACGAAGGGCTACCAAATCATTAAAGTCATCATGGCCGGGGAGAGCTCAACAGAGACACAAGGCGTGCCTTCGTTCGAGTACAACCCAATCGCAGCGGCAGACAGGCAAGGGCTTCTGTTCCAATTGTCCCGTCCTCTTGAAGACCTGCGGGGAATGTTGCTCGAAGAATTTGCGGGCGAGACGCTGGGGTTTGTGGACCTCTTCGAGCGCCACAATGTGGACACGCCATACATTGACCGGAATTACCGGGAGGTGCTAGGAAAACTGGAGGAGGAAGGTCTGGTTGAGGTGAACAGGCCGCCGAAGACAAATAAAACCTACAAAGGTCGACCTGCATTCGGAAGGGGAGTGACCATCTCGTTCCCGGGCAAGAAAAGGAAGTGACGCAGTGGCCCTCTCGAAAATCGAGTGGACTGAGTCCACCTGGAATCCAGTGACCGGCTGTACAAAGGTGAGTTCGGGCTGCCAGCACTGCTACGCAGAGACTATGGCTCGGCGACTCAAGGCTATGGGCCAACCAAACTACAAACGTGGGTTCCAGGTCACGCTCCACGAAAACTTGCTTGACTATCCACTGCACTGGAAAAAACCAAGGGTCGTCTTTGTCAACAGCATGTCCGACCTGTTCCACGACGA
>JAKQFZ010000207.1 GCA_029558215.1 Candidatus Omnitrophota bacterium | reverse complement strand
GGAGTCTTCTTCCCTTTCTTTGTTCGTTTTCGTTGGCTGTGCCGACCGTGGTACACTCGACCGCCGCAAAGCGAAAGCAAATCTGGGAGACAGGATGATGCGGAATCAAAGTCGTGATATCTACCTCTCCGTTGTTGCTGCTGCTTTCAACGAAGAAGACAATATCTCCAGACTGCTTGATGAAATCTCTCAGGCAGTTTTGGTTCTGGGAATGCCTTGGGAGATGATTGTTGCCAATGATGGGAGCACTGACCGAACACCCCAACTGCTGCATGATGCGATGAAAGACTATCCTCAACTGCGCGTCGTGACTCTAAAGCAGCGCTCGGGTCAGACTTCCGCACTGGACTGTGCCCTGCGTCGGGCACGTGGAAAGTATATCGCGAGTTTGGATGCGGATTTGCAGAACGACCCCAAGGATATCCCGACCATGCTTGTCCCGATCGTGTCTGGAAAATGCGACATGGTAAATGGTTGGCGAAAAGACCGACGCGATCCATGGATTCGATTGGTTTCCACAAAGATTGCCAACGGTGTGCGCAATTGGCTGACACATGAGACAATTCGTGATTCCGCGTGCGGACTGAAGGTCTTCCGTCGCGAGTGCATTGAACGGGTGAAACTGTACAAGGGCATGCATCGGTTTCTGCCGACACTGGTCAAGATGGAGGGCTTTCGGGTTATCGAAGTGCCTGTGAATCATCGTCCAAGAACTGCAGGCAAGACGAAATACAGTATTGGCAACCGACTGTTTCGAGCCTTGCGTGATGCCTTCGCTGTTCGATGGATGCAAAGTCGGACTGTCCTCTACCAATACGAAGAATGGGAGCGGGAAGATGCTGAATGAGTTTGTCGCCAAAATGGACTGGTGGGCATTGTTTGGTCTGTTTGCGCAGGCGGCTTTCACTGCACGATTTCTCATACAATGGATCGCCTCGGAGCGCGCCCAAAAGAGCATCATCCCGATCTCCTTCTGGTACCTGAGCATTGCGGGAAGTACTGGACTTCTCATCTACGCCATCGCGCGAACGGATCCGGTCTTTGCCTTGGGCTATCTGTTCAACTGGATTATCTACCTGAGGAATCTCATCCTCATCCGTCGAGAACGCAGTACCACCCCCAGCCTTTCGCGTTCTTGACATCCATTGGTTGCCGTGATAGACCCAAGTTGTTTGAGCGGTTGACGTTCACGGCTGCTGCCACATAAAGGTGTTCGCTATGGGCAAAATCATGGTGGTATTACTTCTCCTGATCCTCGGAGTGCTTGGAGTGCTCTGGTATCACACAGAGGTGGAGAATCTCAGCGAAAAAGCCGGTGCAACCTCTCCCGATGGCGCACAGAAGGAAGGCGTCCTTGGGGCTGTCAACGAGGCGGCCGATATGTTCACCGGAACCGCGCAGGTCAACGCACTTGAGAGAGCCAAGGCCGGTGTCACCAAGGCAGACTTGAGAACCTACCAAACGGCAATCACTATGTTCTACACGCAGAAGAACCGGTTCCCGAAAGATCTGAATGAGCTTCATTCCGAAGGCCTTATCGGGGCAGAGGCGATTCGAGATCCGTGGGGACAGCCTTTTCGATCCGAAGTCAAGAACAACAAATTCATCATCTACAGCTCAGGCAAGAGCAAGATCGCTCATACCGACGACGACATCTGGGCTGAGATTCCGTTGCAGTAGTTGTGCTTTGGTGCGGTGCAGTAGAGCATTTGTTTCTTCCACTCATCCCATGGATCATGCTACATTGCGCATAATATGAATCGGTTTACATTCCTCCGTCAGGCGTCGTTTTGGGAAAAGCTGTTGCGCTGGGAAGCGTGTGTCATCCTCTTCTTCGTCTCACTGGGTCGTCTTGAGGTTGAGGTTTTCGGTCATGAGATCTCGATGGGTGGAAATCCACACAAACTGGTGCCGATCTGTCTTGTGACCGCAGCTCTCGCGTGGTTTTTCACCCGCCGTGCATGGTTGGTCGGATCGAATCCTCTATCACGATTTGTCGTTCTCTATGCCGTGGCAACCTGTCTGAGTGTCGTGTTTGCCTTGGACAAGTATGGAACAGCCAAGGATATCTTCAAGATCTTGATGTGTGTGGCGTTCTTCGATCTTCTTTGTCAGTTGTTTCCCACTCTAGAGTCAGCACGGCCTCTGGCTGGTGCGCTTCTCTTTGGATATTGCCTTCTGGTCTGTGTCTGTGCGTTGGAGCTTCTACAGGGAGCGTGGCGGATCTCGGGACCTCTACGATACCCCACCATTCTCGGTGGGTATCTTGTGATGGTGCTGCCACTGCTCTTGGGAAGGCTGATGTACCTGAGAACGCAACTTTCCCGGAGCCTGTGCCTTCTGCTGTTCATCGCAGGCGTCCTGATTCTCCTTGGAACGCTCTCGCGTGGTGCATACGCGGGCTTCTTGGCAGGTCTTCTGATGCTGTTTTTCGTCACCCGAGAGAAGAGGCTTGTCCTGATGTTTGCGTTGGGGCTGCTGCTGGTGCTTCCTGCGGTGTATAGCCGCGTGCAGACCAGAGTGGCTGCGTCCTACAAAGACGTCTTTGTGCTTGGAACGGTGAACAGAAAGAATATCTGGTTGGCAACACTGGACATGCTCAAGGAGCCGAAAGTGGCGCTTGTCGGTCTTGGGATGGGCGATAGTTATGCCGAGCGTTTTGAGGAGGTCGCCCAGCCGCTGAATCCGGAAGATTCTACCGAGCATGTGGCACACC
>JAKQFZ010000202.1 GCA_029558215.1 Candidatus Omnitrophota bacterium | reverse complement strand
TCCGTCGCACATCTGTCCGAAGACTGTTCCGAAGGCGGTTTCATGCAACACATTGCAGATCGCTTCCAGCGACTCGATCGCTCTAGAATCTACGCCGGACGGAAAGCAGCCCAGAACGGTGTTGGAGAGAACTGTCTCTTTGTCGTTATGCGCAAGCAGCTTGTTTCTGGCTTCCTTGATGTAACTGCGAAACTCGTCCACTTGCACCTTGAGACCATTGATCTCTGAGAGGCAACTTGGGGAGAGATCAAGGTTTTGTATAAGGTTGTCGAGAGAGAAGTTTGTCACTCTTCCACGAAGGCTTGCAGCCGGATCGGTAATTTTGGCCACCTGAAGGAGAAAGTGGTTGATCAGGATTCTTTTCAGGTCATGGTAAAATGTATTGGCGGTCTGCTCCATCAAACGGCGAGCATTGTCGTCTTGGAACAGCGCACATAGGAGGCTGTGCAGCTGCTTCAGCCAGAAGACTTCATCACAGAGCCGCCGGATGAAAGCGCGTGCTTCATCCATATTAGGTTGGATCTTGCGAGCAGTTCCCATCAATGCCTTCCGGTTTGGCTATCATCCTCGCTGGCTCTAATCTGTTGAACTGAACATTGAAAGAAAGGCAGAATGTCCGTGATGATATTCCAGACAATCTCAAAGTCCACGCCAAAATACTCATGGACGATGCGATGTCTCAAGCCAACAATCTTCTTCCATTCAATCTCTGAATGCTCCTGCCGGAAGCCCTGAGGCAGGCGACTTGCGGCTTCACCGATAATCTCGAGATTCCGCACGACGGCGTCGCCGGTCTTCTCATCGTCAAGAAAATCAGACTTGGTCATTCCTTCGATATAGCGCCCAATCTTCTCAATAGCATCACAGATATCCTCAAGGAGAAGCCCGACACTCCGTTCAGACATAGATCATCTCCGCTTCGATGGCTCTTCTTGCCCTCGGTTTCAGCGCTCTTTCGGACACTAGATCGACGGGAAGACCAAGGATCTGCTCTATTGTTTCGGCGAGAGTGACGAAGTCCAAACCTATTGAGGGAGACACTTCGACCAGGATGTCCACGTCGCTTTGTGTGCCCTGATCTCCGCGCGCGTAGGAACCGAACAATGCCAGTTTCCTGACTTTGAATCGGTCTTCCAGTTCGAACTGTCTGTCTCGCAATGCGCTCAGAATCTCTTCCTTGGTCTTGAGCATCATTCAACCTCTATCTATGGAACATTCAATGTTGCTATCATACAGAAGTCAAGAGACGCCGGCAAGACAGTGTGAAAACCGGACTCTCACTCCGCCAAATCTCAGACTCCGCATGGCGAGAATGCCGGCTACAGCTCCCGAAGAGAGATTCCTCACTCCGTCCAGAATGACAAGCATGCGGCTCGAAGTATCATATCGAGACAGGACTCTGTCGGTGAGGTATCTGCAGAGAATCCTTACAACTCACTCCGCTCAGAGTGATTCGGGGGTGAAGTTGGCTTCACCCCCAACCCTCTGTGTGTCAGTAGTTGACTTTAATCTCTTTGCCAGCAAGCGACGACCGATACAACCCTTCCAGAATCTGGATGACTCGAAGTGTCTCATGCGGTTTGACGATCAGTTCTTCCTTGCCGAGAAGCACGTTGAGAAAATGTCGAATTTCTTCGTGATGCGGTTTCAAGCCGGGAAGATTGATCGGTGTCACGTCCACCAAAGCACCGTGCATGACCTTGTGAATCTGTAGGGGTCCAAGGCTGGCTCCACCTTCGGTTCCGACAATGTGCGTCTCGAAACGGTCTTGCTTGATATTGCCTGCCCAGCTGCATTCGATGGTCAGACAAGCGCCGTTCTTGAAACGCACAAAACCCGCGGCGTAGTCGTCCACGTCGAACTCATTTCGATCCCAGTTCCAGCCGTAACGAACAGAGAGATCCTTGCGCTTGCCCACCTTGGCGTAGGTCATGCCAGAAACGGTCACCGGCTCGGGAGAACCCATCAACCAAAGCGTCAAATCCAGTTGATGTACCCCAATGTCAATGAGCGCACCGCCACCGGACTTGTCCTTGATGTGGAACACACCCCAGCCCGGAATCCCCCAACGTCGGATGGCAAACACCTTTCCGAAGTAGACATCGCCGAGTTCCCCTGCCTTGACAAACTCATGGGCGATTCTGGCTTCGCTGGTGAATCGAAAGTGCTGTGCGGTCATCAAGACTTTTCGGCGTTTCTTCGCCTCGGCAAACATCTCTCGAACGTCCTTCGCTGTCACCGCCAGAGGCTTTTCGCAGAGAACGTGGCAGCCCGCTTTCAGAGAGTCAATGGTTCCTTCCTTGTGCGCATAATTGGGAGTGCACACGCTGACGACATCGAGCTGTTCCTTCTCCAGCATCTCGCGATGCGAGCCGTACCATCTCGGGATTCCTGCTGCTTCAGCAGCACTCTTTGCCCGTTCGATGTTGATGTCGCACATCGCGACAATCTCCGCCTCGGGACATGCCTGAAAACCAGGCACATGCGACATACGAGCGATGCCACCCGAACCGATGATTCCCACTCTGAACTTGCCGGACTTCGACTTGGCCATGACACAATTCTCCTTCGATATAGAAGATGATGACACTATGGAATTTCGAACACGGCTGAATATCGCCAAGTTAAGAGAGGGATGTCAAGCTGAAACAACAGGGAGTGCCACGATGCCTCCGCCCATGTTGCAACGCGCCCATGCTCAACCGGAAGAGTCACCCGTTGCGACTTTGTGCTATTCTCTTGTTGCCGGCCTGTGCCAGCCGGCAGGTGGACTATGCCCACCGATCACACGCTTGTTGACGAGAGGAGTACAACGTCTTGTCTGGAAAACGATCTGCCGGTTTCACTCTTATTGAACTCTTGATTGTTGTGGCGATCATTGGGATTCTCGCTGCAATAGCGATTCCAAATTTCCTGTTGGCTCAGGTTCGGGCAAAGGTGTCTCGTGTGAAGGCGGACATGAACGGCCTGGCCGTCGCTCTGGAGTCCTACCGAGTGGATCAAAACGCGTATCCCTACTTCGACAACCCGACCTATGGCTTTCCCTCTCGGTACAACGAGATCAGCTACCGACTGATTCATCTGACAACTCCCATGGCCTATTTGAAGACAATTCATCTGAGCGATCCCTTTCTAGAGCAAGGTGCGGACAGTTACAGCGATGGGTTTATGAGATATGAGTACAACTATCGCAATCATGAAGTCTGGCGTTCCGGAAGCTATCCCTGGGTGAAGTGTTCCGCCTGGGTTCTCAACAGTATCGGCCCCGATCAGTCTCCCAACCAAGGGCTTCTGACAGAGATGTGGGCGCGGGGACTCATGGACGGTGTTGCGGGGGTTGAAGTGATCATCTACGACCCAACTAATGGAACCGTGAGTGTCGGTGACATTCCCCGAACCGGCGGTGAGACCCGTTTTCGTTCGTTCGCTGGCAGGTGAAGGCGTATGATTAAGCAACAGCATCTTTTGAAGTATCTCGTCATCGCCGCTGTGTGCTTTATTCATTTCCCAACAAATGCCTGCGAAATCCCCGTATACGAGTATGCCCTGCGCTTTTGGAGCCAGGATGATTATCTGTTTCTAATCTACCACAAGGGCGTCTTGTCAGAGTCCCAGCAATCACTGGCCGACAGCCTGACCCAGTCTGCCAGTGACACCGCCAATTTCCTTTTGCGTACGGTTGATCTGGAAACTAATGAGGATCCGCAGGTTCTCTCTCTTCTGAAAGAGATGCCGGAATCGGCCGACTTACCACGGATGTCCGTCCACTATCCCATCAGCGCCAGAATCTCCAAGGAACTCTTCTCAATGAAACTCTCCAGGGAGTCTGTTGAGATTCTTCTGAACTCGCCTCTGCGCAGTGAGATTGCACGCCGTTTGATGGCGGGTGACGCTGCGGTCTGGGTGCTTCTGGAGAGTGGCGAGGGGAAGGCCGATGATAGTGCAGCGCAGTTGATTCAGAGTGTCTTTGAGGAATCAGATTTCAGCCCTGAGACAACTGACTCCTTCTCCGACGCGGATTCTGATGTAGTGGAAGGTGTCGCCTCAGATGCAGAGCCTGCATTCTCACTGCTTCGTCTCCCTCGAAACGAGCCCGAGGAGAGGACACTCATTGAACTGCTTCTGAACACAGAGTCGGATTTGAAGGATGCCTCCGCTCCGATTGCCTTCCCGATATACGGTCGCGGAAGAGTTCTCTATGCGCTTGTGGGAAAGGGCATCACACGCAGGAATGTCGAAGAGGCCTGTCGGTTTATCACCGGTCCGTGCTCCTGTTTGGCACGGGAAGACAATCCAGGCATAGAACTCCTGATGAATTTCAACTGGGAAAGCGCTGTGGAAAAACAAATCGGGCAGGCAGAGATGCCTATGTCCTTGAGCAGCGTATCATCCCTGATCGAAGCAGTGTCGCCGGAACCGATCGTCGTGACGCAGACTCTGTCCGTTCAACGGGAGACACAAAGGGCAGGCAGGCCGCTCAAGAGAAACATGACCGTCGCACTTGTCGGGT
>JAKQFZ010000198.1 GCA_029558215.1 Candidatus Omnitrophota bacterium | reverse complement strand
AGAGTGAACAACGTTACCGGTTGTTGGCAGAAACGGCACGGGATGCGATTCTGGTCTATGATCTTCGGGGAAGGATCACTTATGCCAACCAAGCGGCCTTTGCTTTGACCGGTTACTCTTGGGAAGAACTTCTGGATCGTCCCATTTGTGATCTGTTCCCTCTGAAACTTCTGGAGAGTGAGGAGAATCAGGAACGAAGTCCGAGAGATGAGGATCAGGATCATCAGCTTGAGGAAACCGACTTGGTCACCTGCAACAACCTTCAGATTCCTGTGGAGCTGAGCAGTGCACAAATCTCGCGTGATGGGAACGTGACCGGCGTGCTTCTGGTGGTTCGGGATATTCGAGAGAGAAGACGCGCAGAGAGCGAACGTGGCAGACTGGAAGAGCAGCTGCTTCAGACGCAGAAGATGGAAAGCATTGGAATTCTTGCCGGTGGCATCGCACATGACTTCAACAATCTCCTCATGGCCATCCTGGGCAATGTCAGTCTGGCCACTCAAGACATTTCGAACGTCAATTCTGTTCGAGAGTCGCTGTCGAGCGTACGCAGTGCGGCGCAACGCGCAGCGGATTTGACCCGTCAGCTTCTGGCTTATTCGGGCAAAGGAAAGATGATCGTCGAGAGAGTCTGTCTGGGTGAGACTGTTCACAGAATGACTCAGCTCATCAACGTGTCTGTCTCCAAGAAAGCGGCTGTGATTTACCGCATCTCGCAAGACGACCGACCGGTTGAAGCGGATGCCTCGCAGATAAGGCAACTGGTTCTGAACCTTGTCATGAACGCGTCCGAATCGCTTGGCAACCAGACTGGAACGATCACCATCACCACAGGGGCGGAGCGTTGCAGCGAATGCACTCTCAGAGAATCGTATTTTGATGACGACTTGCGGGAAGGGGATTACGCTTTCATTGAGATACAGGATACTGGGTGCGGCATGGACAGGGAGACGCTCTCGAGAGTCTTCGATCCGTTTTTTACCACCAAGTTCACCGGTCGTGGACTGGGGCTGGCTGCAGTTTCTGGAATTGTCCGAAGCCATAGGGGCGTGCTTCTGGTGATCAGCAATCCGGGTGAGGGATCTCTTTTCAAGGTGTTGTTTCCGGTTGTGGGATCTCCAGGGGATCTGCCCAGTCTTCGAGACGGACAGGCCATCATCCAATCTCAAGGCAAGGGAACAGTGTTAATGGTGGACGACGAGGAACAGATCCGCACTGTGGTCGGCAAGATGATTGAGAAGATGGGATTCACCGTTGTCTTTGCCACCAACGGTCGGGAAGCAGTCGAAGTCTTTCGGGCGAAAGCCACAGAACTTGCATTCGTCCTGCTGGACTTAACGATGCCAGAGATGAGTGGTGAAGAAGTTCTGGCGGAACTCAACAAGATCAGACACGACGTCAAAGTGATTGCCACCAGTGGCGTCTCAGAACAAATGGCACGAAGCCGCTTTGAGGGAATGAACTTGGCCGGTTTCATCCAGAAGCCCTACGAGTATTCCGAACTGGTCAGCAAGATCCATTCTGTGGTCGGCAAGGATTCGTGAGATTCAGTACGGCCTTACCGCAAAACTTCATTTGCCAGCCACTCCTGTCGGGGTATAATACAAGATGTATCAATACAGGTCGGGACGTTTCCAGCAAACCGACTGATGACAGGACGAACACAACCATGAGCGAAAGAAACTTCGAACGGGAACTGTCCCAACTGGTCAGTATTGGAATCGGTCTGACAAGCACTCGATCGCTGGATGATCTTCTGGAGCAGATCGTTCATGACGCCCGCGAGTTCACCCGCTGTGATGCCGGAAGTCTCTATCTTGTGGAAGGGGACAGACTTCGATTTGCCGTTGCCCAGAATGATACGCTTGAACGCCGAGGAACCACTGCCGCGCAGGGCAGGTTTCTTGGAAAATATGTCGAGATCTCGGACGAGAGCATGGCAGGCTATGTCGCTGGTACCGGAACCACCCTCAACATCAAAGATGCCTACGATTTAGATCCGAATCTGGCATTCACTATCAACAAGGATTTCGACCAGGCCAACGACTTCCGAACCACTTCCCTGTTGTTGGTTCCGATGAAGAACCGGGAGGGCAAGACCCTGGGGGTTCTCCAACTAATCAATGCGCTCGACGAGTTCGGAGAAGTCACGGCTTTTGAGTCGTCGTCAGAGAACATGGTGCAGGCGCTGGCTTCTCAGGCGGCCGTTGCGGTCGAGAATGTTCAGCTCACCGAACGTCTCAAACAAGCCTATTTCCAAGTGATCATCGCTCTGTGCGCCGCGGCGGAATACAAGGATGCAGACACCGCGCTTCATCTCAAGCGCATGAGTCTTTATTCGGAGCTTGTGGCGAAGAATCTTGGCTTGTCCAAGAGGGAACAGGAGATGATCCTCTATGCCAGCCCCATGCACGATGTCGGGAAGATTGGGATTCCTGACGCCATCCTTCAGAAACCCGGTGCTCTGACGCATCAGGAGCGACTTGAGATTGAGAACCATACCATCTATGGCGCGGACATCATCGCTCGAGCCAATCCCGGCAACGAGGAGATGCTGAAGGAAGCGGAGACCATCGCAATCAGTCACCATGAGAAGGTTGATGGTACCGGCTATCCCAAGAAACTTCGCAATGAAAAGATTCCAATTTCCGGCCGCATCGTCGCGCTGGCTGATGTGTTTGATGCTTTGACCTCAAAGCGCTGCTACAAGCCAGCGTTTCCTGTGGAGCAGGTGCTTGACATGATCAAGGAATCGCGCGGCAAACACTTCGATCCTGCGGTTGTTGACGCTTTCTTCGCTGGAGAGGAACAAGTCAAAGCGATTCACAGCCAATACCAAGGCGGCGCAAAATAGTTGGCGCTCGATTCTGGTTGGGCACATGGTCACTGAAGAACAAAAAGGAAACCTGACGGGTGAGGTGGTTTGGTTTGGGCAGGGAACCCCTCACCACGTCAGGTCGGGTATAACCCCTCATCCAAAACGGCAAGAGCAGTGTTTGGGAGGTCGAACTATCTATAGTCCCGACGGGACGATAGGGCTATTTGTGCATATTCTGCATTCATTACCTCTCTTGGGAAACCAGACTCAGAAGAAGTCTGTTTCCCTCACGACTGCAGGCGCTGGCCTGCTCGGGGGAGAGCGGCGGTCTGAGCAGAGCAACGATAACTAACAAATCTGGCTGGTCGAACGTCTTGACTCCCTTTGAGCGAGTGAAATCTTTCTTTGGAGAGTCTTATCGCCGATCTACCCATCCGCCGTCTCCTTCCTTCCCTTCCTCAGGGGCGTTAGTGCGCGTTCCGCAACATTCCCAGACACACCCACTGAGTCTGAATAGGTCTCTATCCTTGGGCAGAAAGTCCTTCCTGCCTCGCACTTTCCTCTTTCCTGTCCGTCGCAGTCTGTAGCATTTCCGCCTTCTGCTCAGGTGTCAGAGGCGCTGCCGGTTCCCATTCCGAGAACCGTGGCACTCTCAGGATTCTCCTGCGGCGACGATGGTCCTCAATCTGTTTCAGAAGTGAGAGCAACTCGCCGTGAGACACGGGCTCTTGGATAAAGGCTCGAACTCCCGAGTCCAGAGCCTGACAGGCTTGCACAGAACACAGGTCCTGAACCTTGAGCAGCAACGTCACTGATGGAAAGAATGCGTTCATCACTTTGAACATCTTGCTGCTTGTCTCCAATTCCAGACTGCAACCCGAGAACACAACATCCACTTCTCCTCTGGACTGCTCAATCCTCCTGAGAGCGTCCTCAAAGTGCCTTACCGGCTGTGCCAAATATCCTTGTCCAGACAAAAAGTCCGATATTCCAGGCCTTGACTCTTTTTCCGGCTCAACTACGATAATCCTCATTCGGCGCCTCATCATGTTTTCGTGAGGAAATAAACAGCAGTTCTCATGCCACTCGCGTAGCTTTTCATTTAAGTTATTGTATTACAATATATTAGATAGATAATATCTTTTGGATAGACTGATAGGGGCATTGTCGAGAGTAACAACGGTTGGGGTTGAGACCCCAAGGTTTGGGGTTGAAGTCAGTCCAAATCCTCACTCAGGTGGTGCTTGCGGATGCGCCATCGGAGCGCTTCATAGGAGATGCCCAGTCGTTCGGCGGCCAAGCGCCGGTTCCATCGGGCACTTCTGAGCATTTCCAGAGTCTTGTTGGCTTCGACCTGGTCTGCACGAGGGTCACCTGACACTTGACCCATCGAAACATGAGGTTCAAAACTCAGTTCGCGGCTCTTCATGCCCTGTGCCTGCAGCGCGAGATGTTCGGGCAGGATTTCGCCACGGCCGGAGAGGATCATCGCTCGTTCGACAATGTTACGCAGCTCGCGAATGTTGCCAGGGTAGTCATACTGCAACAGGAGTTGCTCCGCGGATGGGCTGAAATGGCACGTATGCTTTGTTTCGGGGGAGATGACCTGCAGGAAGTGTCGAGCAAGAGGAAGAATGTCCTTACGACGCTCACGCAAGGGATCGATCTGGATGTTGAAGACATTGAGTCGGAAGAGCAAATCGGCTCGAAACTTGCCTTCAGCGACGAGTTCTTCAAGGTCGCGATTGCTCGCTGCCACAATGGTCGCCTGTACGCGTCTTTCCTTGGTGTCACCCACGCGCCGAACCGTTCGGGTTTCGATAGCACGAAGCAACTTGGCCTGTGCGGCCGGACTGAGGTCGGAGACCTCGTCCAGAAAAAGGGTTCCTCCATTGGCCAGTTCAAAAGCACCCAACCGGTCGGTTTCTGCCCCAGTGAACGCACCCTTGACATGACCAAACAACTCGCTCTCGATCAGGGTTTCAGGAAGCCCAGGACAGTTGACCGCGATGAAGGGATCACCCGGATCATGAGCCTGCAGGTGAAAAGAACGCGCTGCGACTTCTTTCCCGGTTCCTGTCTCACCCGTAATGACGATGCTCTGGCACCCAGAACTGGCTGCCAGTTTGATCTGCTCCCTCAGTTGTTCCGTAGCCTCACTTTCACCGGCGATTATGGACTGTCGTGCCCAATCCTGGTGGCCGGAGCGGATGACTCCCCGAAGCTGCTTGCGCTCCGCTTCAACTCCGCCGAGTCTTTCGGATTTCAACAGAGTGGCGGTCAGCTCATGCAAGTTGACCGGCTTGGTCAGAAAGTCCGAAGCTCCCAAACGCAGCGCCTGAATGACCGTCTCCATGGTTCCGTGTGCGGTAATCATGATCACGCGCATTTCGGGATCCTTCTTGTGCAATGCCTCCAGCAGCGTCAGACCGTCTATCTCCGGCATCCGAATATCCAAGAGCGCATAGTCGAAATGCGTTTCATCAGCCATGGACAGGGCAGCATGCCCCGACTGGGTCACCTGAACACGGTGCCCCAGTTTTACGAGAAAATCTCGAAGTGATTCCAGAACGACCTCTTCGTCGTCTACGATGAGAATGTTCCGATGTCTTACTGGCACGCGAAATGCCCCCTCATCCTGCCTGTCTCCTTGCTCGGTCTGTCCGGATTCCGCGCCGTTGTTGAATCCGGCCTTGCTCTATCCTTTATCGTTCATGATTCCTCTGCACTGTCTGCATCGTGATTGTGCTGCGTTGTTGAACTAAATCTCGGAAAAGTCAACCGCGCGGTCGTTCCTTCACCAATCTTCGAGAGCAGTTCAAGACGCCCTGAAAGGCTATCCATCGTTCGCTTGGCCACCGCCAGACCCAAGCCAGCACCCCGATCCGGCCCCTTGGTCGTAAAGAAAGGTTCAAAGGCCCGTTGCAGTTGTTCGGGTGCCATTCCAACGCCCGTGTCCCTCACCTCAATGACTACATTGTCCGCGTCTTCATCATTGTCAGACAACTGGCGTTTGACAACAACCTCGACGATTTTCGAAGAACCGTAATCCGTCTTGGCTTTCTCTTGCAGGGCATCGTAAGCGTTGCTGAGGATATTCAGAAGCACTTCTTCAAGGGAATAAGGGTTTGCCCGAATCACCGATTCCTCGTCCTGATAGAAGGCTTTCAGATCAATGCTGTGGGCTCGGAATCGCGCGGAGACCATGGTCAATGCCATCTTCACAACTTCTGATGCTTTGACAATCATGCTGACAGGTCGTTCAGCATCACTGGAAAAATCGTGGACGTGGTTGATGAGATTGCTCATTCGTTCTGTCTGTTGGATGATGCGATTCATCTTGTGAATGAGTTCCTCATGGGTCACTTCCCAGCCGTTCTGAACACTGATGAGAACATTCTCCGCAAATCCACGGATGCCGGACAGCGGTTGGTTCAGTTCATGCGCCATACAGGCAGCCATCTCACCCATGGAACGCAGCCGATCCGACCTCATGGCCAGGATCTCCTGCTCACGAAGCGCCTTTTCGGCTTCACGTTGTGCCTGCTTCATGCGCTCATTCTCAAGCGTGTAACGCGCTTCTCTGTTCTTGCGTTCGGTAATGTCGAGGGCGAACAGAACAACGGCAGGCCGACCGTCCTGCCATGAGGGCAGTGGACAGACTGTTCCACAAAACCAGTGCATCGCGCCGAGCGTCTGAAGCTCGTAATCCAGAGAGATCGGTCTGTTCTGCTCGATCGCCTCTCGAACCACCGCCTTGAACTGTGTTGCCTTGTCTTCGGGAAGGACTTCGTCAAACTCCTTTCCAATGAGTTCTGATGCGGGACGGTAAAGCAGATCCTCCCGACTGGTGAATATCTCAAGATATCGCCCGTTCTGATCGATGACCAACGCCAGATCGGCCACATGATTGAGTATCTCATACAGCTGCTTCTGACTGAGTCTCATCTCGTTCACAAGGTCATCCCTTTCACGGCGGTGGTGCCGTTTCAGCCGATCGTCACCCTGTTTCGGTTGGCTTGCTTGCTGTCGTACATCAGGCTATCGGCACGCTTCAAAAGAGACTCCTTCGTGTCATCACCACGGCAGAGCGTGGCTCCAATGGAGACCGTCACACTCAAGGAAATATCCTGATGCTTCAGAAACGATTTTTGAACCAGAACGCGAATCTTCTCAGCGATCAAAGGGAGATCGGAATCCTGGATATTGACCAGAATGACGAGGAATTCTTCTCCACCCCAACGAATCACCCGATCGAAGGAGCGGATGTTTGAACTCAGCGTATTGGCAACCATTTGAAGTACGGCATCCCCGACGTCGTGGCCGTAACTGTCGTTGACCTGCTTGAAGTGATCAATATCACAGAACAAGACTCCGAATTTCCATTGGTAGCGCTTCGTTTCGTTCAGACAGGACTCCAACTGCGCTTCTCCATAGCGTCGGTTGCCAACATTGGTCAGCGGGTCTATCAGAGCCAGATCGCGCAGTCTCCTGATTTGCTCTTCGTACTGTTCGTTCGAAAGCAGCTCCCTGAATATCTCTACAGCACCCCTGACCGAACCGTCTTCATCGAACAACGGCCGTGTCAGAATCCGAACTGGAATTCGCTGTCCGCCCTTGTGATGCAGAAAAACCTGATTGATAGTCTGCTCACAGCCCAACTGAATACTCTTGGCTGCGGGACAGAGGTCAGAACGACATAGGGATTCTCCGTTCTCGTTGACATGCATGAGAAGATCCTCGGCACAGCAGGTTCCAAGCACTTCTTGAGAGGAGTAGCCGGAGATTCGTTCCGCCGCCTTGTTCCAGTACGTGATGCGTCGATCTTTGTCGAGACAGTAGATACCGTCACTGATCTCATTCAGAAGGTCTTTGTAAAGATCCAATTCTCGCGTCATAAATCCCACCTCTGTGTTGTGTTGCCGACTCTCCCTGTGACACTCCGTCCAGAGCAAGCACGTCATCCGCCGAGCAAGCATTCAAGAGAGTGGGCATAGCCCACGCACCCGCGGGTGCTAATCTGCTCGGAATCCTTTACTTCAGGGCGTCACCCTAGTGCGTGGCACACATTGGCGCTACGATGATGCCAAACCGTTGCGTGCGATTAAACCAAGCAACGGCCAGACCCGGCCGACCTGCAGGGAAGCCCTGACGCTTCTGATTTCTGATGGGATTATAGACGGTTCCAGTGCAAAAGTCACTCTGCAACAGATTTCGGCTTGACGAAAAGAGACCAAAGTGCAATCTGAATCAAGGTAATGTGGACTTGAAAAACGTCTCGAACTTTCAAGGAGTAAAGAGTCATGTACATCTCAATTCGTGACAGTCTTGTCGAACATGCTGGCTACCCAAACATCGCAGATGGGCTGAAGGCCTTGGATCTGTCTTCGGTGGAAACTCAGGTGGACCGAGAGTTCCGAGTCAAGTGCCTGGACAGACCCGGTGAGTCTCTCTTCCTCAACGCCGATGAGCAGTTGGCACAATACCGTGACAATCTGCAGGCAGCAGGGATTCAGGTGTGCGCTTTTCTGCTGGCGAACAACTTCAATGCCGACGACCGACAGGCGGAAATTGCCTGGGTGGTAGCCGTGGTCGAATCTGCGGAAAAACTCGGAATCCCTGCCGTACGAATTGACTCCGCGATGAAAGGACAGGACGAACTGGATTTTGGCGCGCGCGTGGATCTTTTTTCGAGCGCGCTGAGCGCCATTTTGGCCGAGACCGCAAATCTCGATGTGCAACTGGGCATCGAGAATCACGGCTCACAAGGCAACGATCCCAAGTTCCTGGGCGCCGTGCTTGATGCGGTAGACTCGCCTCGGCTGGGACTGACCTTGGACACCGGAAATTTCTACTGGTCGGGCAAGCCTCTTTCCGAGGTCTATGAGATCATCGAACGTTTTGCCCCGCTGACAAAACACACCCACGTCAAGAATATCAACTATCCCGAGTCGGAACGGGAAAAGACGCGCCCCTTGGGATGGGAATACGGGAAATACGTTTGTCCGCTGGATCAAGGGGATATTGACTTGGGCAAAGTCATCAAGATCCTTCGGTCGGCAGGTTACAGCGCAGATCTGACCATTGAAGACGAATGTCTCGGCAAGTTCCGTGAAGAGGAGCGCTTGAACGTTCTGGTTCGGGATATTCAGCACTTGAAGAATCTGTTATAGTTTCTTGGTGAGATCATTCTGTCTGCCAGAACCTGAACTTCTCAGAGGGGGCAGACATAAGAGAGAGGAAGAGA
>JAKQFZ010001232.1 GCA_029558215.1 Candidatus Omnitrophota bacterium | reverse complement strand
CCGAGAAGATGATATCCCTGCGTTGCGCATAGGGTTCGCCACTCCAATCGGAATTGCGGTAATAGAGTCCCAGAAGTCCATTGACGTAAATGTCCGGATACGCAAAGAAGCACTGATCGGGAACTGGCGAGAAGGCATCGTCCTTGCTATGTTTCCAGAGCAACCTGACGTGAACCCCTTCTCGCAGGCCACGGGCTAGAACGCGAACGGGTTGCCTGCCTTGAAGCAGCGTCACCGGTCTTGCCCTTCCCTGCTCGACAACTTTGCTACCAGAAACCTCTATCTCGACATCTGCATGGTCGAGTGCCGGCTCCATCTGCAACTGAAACCAGTACTCCCCCAGCACTGGAATCTGAATAAGCCCTTCCCAGAGGACCGAAAGCCCAGTCCCCTCTCTGTCCTGGATCAGATCCAGAGTGGCTGCTGAGATTGTCACGTCCAGAGAAGTCTCACGCCGTCGCTTGGAAACACCTTGATCGGAATCCAGCGTGTAGGTTGCTATCAGTCCTCTGCTGTTCTCGATATCCTGCTTCGGAACAAAGAACTCCTTAAACCCAATTCCCTTCGTCACTGGATCTTCATAGGGAACCATCCGAACATTCGGATAGAATTTTCGAAGCATCGGCTCCAACCAGGCATCTTCATAGGACATGATCATGGCAACCGGTTTGTCCTCTGGCATGACAAAAGGAAGAGCCTCGACACCCAAAAATTTCTCCACGTTTCGATAGGGATAGTTCAACAGCTCGACCGTTGAAAATGTAAAGTAGTGAGGATTGAGAAAGACATGATGATCCTCAGTATATTTCTTGACACGAACGGCCGCCTCATGTTCGACCGGGTTGTAGTGTGCCCACATTCGGGGATCCTTGGCTTGAATCCCGAAATACACATACAAATCCAGGATACTCGCCAAAGTGCTCAACAGAAGAAGCACGCCCCAGAATACGCCTTTGAACAAGCGAAACCTCACGCCCGAAAAGAACACAACCAAGCCATCCCAAAACTCCAGCGCTGCAATGATGATGAAGACATAGATTGCCGGTGCACAGGTCAGAACCGGATAGGAACACGGCGACTCATGAGCACCGCGGAAGGATAGGATGCCTCCCATCAGGGTCAGCCAGAACCAGAGATGGACGAAACAGTAGAACGGATGGCGAACTCGCCTCAGCGCAAAAGCGGCACCGAGAGCAAAAAGCACGCCGCTTATGCCATTCAGCAGGGGCTTTCCTGGCATCCCGTGACGAATCACCTCGTTGCTCATCCAGTTGAACATCAGCAGATGACGCTGAAGGCTGACCCAGAACGGCCTCATGTTGCCCGCTTCACGACAGAACTTGAAGATGTTGATATCGTGCCAGCGGTGTGTGAAAACAAGCCAGTGACTTCCATAGTGATAGGCCAAAGGTGAAAACACCATGCAGAAAACCATACCCAGGAGAAAGAGACCCCAAAAGTGGCGTCGAAAGAGTCGAAAACGCAACACCGCAAGGGCGATCATGTACGCGCACACGACAACCGCCACAAGTCTTGATGCAAGATACGTATAGATGCACAGTCCCAAAAAAAGTCCCGAAGCAATGAAGAGCCAGCCAGGCCATCTGAGAAAGTCACCCAGAGTCAACCGATCCGCACGGTATTTGCATGTAAGAAGAGCTCGAAGAAAAAGCCCCAAGGCCATCAAGGGACAAAGCAAGGCAATGACCTTGAAGCCTTGCCACGCCTGAATCCTAGCGTGATACTCCGACAACCTGACAAGAATCTGAGGCTCTCGAAAGCCAAGAGTCACGCGGGAGAGCAGGAAGGACATGAGAGCGACACTCAAGAGTGAAGCGCCTAGAGTACAGAGTTGATCCGGAGACTTCCAGAAACCCGTTCCCTGCTTGACCGGTGGCGTCATGCCTTCCCGAACCTGGATGGCTCGAAGGAGCAGTCCAAAGGACATCAGCATATAGAAAGAAGGCGCAATCTCGGACGCCCCCCATCGGCTCATGGTGATGTGATATCGAGAGGCCGCGAAAAGCGCCGTCGCCAAGAGTCCCAATGGCACTCCAAACACATAGCGGCAGAAGAAATACATCGCTGCAATGGTCAGAGTGGCAAAGGCAAGACCAGTAGCCCTGGCAGCAAACACGTTGATCCCAAACACTCGAAATGACAATGAGTTGATATACGAGTACAGCGTTGGAACTTCATACCAACCCGTCACAAACGGACTTGGGTATCTGCCCTCAATGACTTTGACCGCATCAAGTGCTGTGTTTGATTCATCATCGAAAAGACAAGGTGGGATTTCTGTGATCCGGTAGTACCTGAACGCAAAACCAGACCCGATGATGACCACGAAGATGAGGATCTCAAGCCAGATCGGAATCCTTCGGGCGGGACTCGGAGAGGGGACTCTTTCAGGACATGGCCCCGGTTTGGTAGTATCGCGGCACAAGTCGGTGGACTCCTTGACACTGTTCGCGTATTCCCGCTCAGGAACCCGTGCACGCGCACTCACCACCGCCACCACCAAACCAGGCACAAACAGCCACAGTCCCTTGCTCTGGTCGCCTTTTGAGAAGAACAACTGCCCGAAAGCCACAAGAGCGAGAGCCACGATGAGTCCCGCAAGTCTGATCTTGTTCTTTGTCGCACATTTCATCAGCGCATTCCCTGAAGTCGTTCTACATCACTCCGTCGGTGTGAATTCGATGCAATCAAGATAACAGTCATAGCCCGTCGAATTGGGATTCTTGTCCGCGACCCGAACCTCAAGCGTATGAACTCCTGAATCCAGTTTGACAGTCCCCAGGTCGTTGGGCGTTCCCAAGTCTTCTCTGAGTGAGTAGCCGTCAAAGCGCTCGCCAACTGACTGGCCGTCCAGAATACATTGCCAAACGCCGCACTGAGCACCGCGACCTGAGTAGATGCGCGCTCTGTATGTACCTGACTGAAGCGAAGGAAGTTGAAAAGACAAGGAAAAAGGTGACTTGGAGCGAAGAACAAGACGCTGCCCCTGATGCATCGGAAGTGAGCCAGGAGTGACCGAGATGACTTCACGGGCAACTTCCGGTTGTCCCTCAACCAAAGTCAACGCTTCAAAGTCGTGTGCGTCTGGTAAGACCATCTGTGCACCCCTGGGCAATCGGTGCAGCGTTGGCGGAAGAGGAGGCATCGGCTCGTGGGGTTCCTTCTGATACCAAAACGCGGTACTGCAATAGTCATCCTCGCGGTCGTGTTCAAACTCGAATCGGAATGACTTCAGAAAACGCACTGGCGCTTCGAGATGAAAACGAAACATGCTGCAGCGTCCTGATGTGTCGCTTCCCTCAAGAAACATGCAACCGGAATAGGCGTCAGGATAGTCCTTATTGAACATCCAGGCACCACCGAAATAGTCTTCGGAGCCGGTGCCGTATAGTGTCGGTTCTGTGTCGCCGTCAATGTAGATTCGGTCGTCTCCCTCACCCCACCAGCCCCGTTCGTTGGTGCGGACATGGAGAAAACAGCCAACGTATTGCCCATCGCCCCGCACATTGAGGATATCGTAACTCTCATCAAAACACGGCATCTCCTGATTCCACCAGGCGTGAAGTCGGAGCATCCGGTCTGGCAGCCGATCAAAGGTGCAGTAATCAATCTGATAGAACAACGCCTTGACCTGCTTATCCGATTCATTGACAACCTCAAAACGGGCGCTCTTCTCAAACGGCATCGGCAGATAACAGTTCAGACCCCAGTAGTACTTAATGGACATGGCAAGAGAAATGTAGTGATTGTACTGCCCAAATCCGGCACCGTAGAAATCACCAATGGGCACCTCAATGCTCGGAGTCTTCTCGTCGTCCCAGTATATTCGCAGAACGAGCCTCTTCAGATAGAATTCGGCATCGCTGTTGAGAGCCATCCAGATTCGAGTGATGCACCCCGGCCCCTTCAGATTTCCGAACGTGGCAGTACCCCACGGTTTGATGACCAGATAATCCGTATTGGTACCCCCTGGATCATGGCTGCTGGCACGAGCAGACTGATAGTCTTGGAGACGGGCGAGATTAGCCAGAGGGCTGTTAAGAGCAAACTGCCCACGGCCGGAGGATCCATGGCTGGAGGAAGTATCCTCAGACCCTTGTCCTGAACAGCCACTCAGGACAACCACAAGGCCTCCGAGGAGAATACCGAGAGACAAAGAATGCAATACAGGGTAACAAGTTTTCATCTTCAGACCCCATTCAACACAGTTTTTGGGATTATTCACGTTTGGATTGAGGGTGTCAATTGTCCATGTTGGTCTGCAGCGGTTTGCTCAGATTTGACTCCTTCCCAAGAGCGCATTAACCTCGTTTCAAGTACCCGAACGTTCAGACATTCGGACAATTCAGCAGGAAAGAGGAGCAATCGCGATGAGTATCATGAAGGAGTTCAAGGCGTTCGCCATGCGAGGTAACGTGGTTGACATGGCTGTGGGAATCGTGGTCGGTGGTGCGTTCGGCAAGATTGTGTCGTCGTTCGTTGCCGACGTCATCATGCCACCCATTGGAATGTTGCTTGGAAAAGTCAATTTCGCAGATCTCGCTGTCACGCTCAAGGAAGCCAGTGGGGACGTTGCAGCGGTCACACTGAACTACGGCAAATTCGTCCAAACGATGGTGGACTTTGTGATCATTGCTTTTGCCATCTTCATGGTCACAAAGGCAATGAACACGCTCAAGAAGAAGGAAGAGCAAGCCCCGGTTGCCCCTCCTGTCCCGACGAAAGAGGAGCAGCTTCTCACAGAGATTCGCGACCTCCTGAGACAAAGATAGTCGTGGGATTTCGATCCCTGAGCGTCTCATCTAGCGAATTTCGCTGAGCAGACTTTTTGACGCCTTCGAGGCCAATGACTGGAATTGACCTCCTTGAACTGCTGCATTTGCCTTTGCGTTGTCCAGATGACTCTGTGCTATGATGATATCGGTGGCAGAAAACAGATGATATGAGGAGCGCCTATCATGTTACACTTCTTTGATGATGCCCACCTTGCCGAACAGGAAGGTCTGACCCGAGTGCCAGGCCCTGTGGAGAAGATCGGTCCAGTGATCGATCCGATTGCCTCGGATGGTCCTTTCGTCGCCAGTTTCGCCAGCAGCCTCGTGCAACTCGACGGCGGGCGATGGCGTTTCTACTACACCTGCCAACCCAGCTCGAGTTCTCAGCACCGACTGACTTGGCGATTGGGAATGGGTGTTGCCGAGAGCGAAGATCTGTTGCACTGGACGCGCCCCAACCTCGGTCAGGTTCAGTTTGAGGGCAAAGACACCAATCTCTTGAAGATCGAGGGAATTCCAGATCCCAACAACAAGGTGAACTATGGCCAGCCACAAGTCTTCCGACTGAGTGAAAATGAATGGCGCATGTACTTCTGGCTCCACGGTGGCTATTTACGATACGCCATCGCGCACAGCAAAGACGGGCTTTCATGGCGTGTTGATGATGTGAACCAGGCGGCCATTTTCCATCCGTCCGAACTCCAGCCCTATGGCTTTGGTATGGGCTGCGACATAGAGGCCATCGCCGGGAAGCCGCCTTTCGAGGGAGTCTCTGCGGAACAACTTCGCCACAAGCGAAGACTGCGAAGCAACGACGCGACTTTTGTCTACTTCAATGAGCCACTCAAACGTTTTGAGATGTACTCCGTCTGGCTGATGTATAACCCGAAGGACGGCCCGCGGCATATTGCCTACGACAATGCGCCGTTCTCCCTCCGCACGGTTCACCGCCGCATCAGCGAGAACGGCATCCACTGGAGCGACCCCGAGTTGCTGATCACTCCAGACAGCGACGATCCCACCGACCAACAATTCTACTTCCTGTCAGTGCATTGGCAAGACGGCTGGCATATTGGAATGCTGGGCGACTATCCTGTCGCCGCGCAAACGATGGATATTCAACTGTGCTTCAGCAGGGACGGACGGCATTGGCTCAGGCCTGCTCGACAGCCTTGGATTCCAAGAGGCCCCGAAGACTATGACCGCAAGATGATCTGCGCGCCCAACCGCCTGGCTGACCTCGGAGACTCTTGGCTTGTTCTCTATACAGGGATGAATTTTCTTCACAACGAAGAGGGACAACTCAGCAACCGAAAGGCTTCCATCTGTGGAGCCAAGCTCTCCAAGAATCGCTTTCTCGGTCTGAAAACTCAGCCTCAAGGGAAGTTGCTGACAAAACCGTTTATCCTGCTTAACGAAAAGCTCACACTGGATGCGGACATCCGAGGCTCAGTTCGTGCAGAGTTGTGCGATCCCTATGGTAAGGCTCTGGAAGGCTTTGCCATGGCGGACTGTGTTCCCATGACAGGCAACAGCGTTCAGCACGAAATCGCCTGGAACAATGGGAACTATCGGCAGTATCAGTATGAATCCTTGTCGCTGCGTTTGCAGTTGGATGATGCAACGCTCTACGCAGTTGGGCTCTGATTCAGTTTCCTGACGCCACGTCCTGCGCAATCTCAGCCCAGAGGGAGAGCATTTCCGGCTTGCCACCAAACGAGTGAATGTCGCTGATGTTCAGATCCATGGGGTGACCTTGCGCTTGCTGAACAAGGCAGCGCAGGTTCGTTCTGATCTCTTCGCGAGTAGCGCCAAAGAAAACTCGTCCTGGATGATCATGGACTTCCAGCACCATCTTGCCCTGAAACACATCTCTGGCCTTGGCAACTGAACTCCATGGAGAAATATGGAACCGCCTCAAGTTTGGTGTCGAAGCAAGAACAGCGAGTTTCTGATCCAGGCACTCACACCCGTGATAGTAAACGGTCTCCTGCGAAAACAACGATGCCAGTGCCACGTTGAAAGGCTGAACAAAATCGCGATACTGCTCAGGGCCCAGTCCCGCAGATGTCTGCTGAGACAAATAAGTCCACTCGTCCTCAAGTCTTGCCTTTCTGTCTCCAAAACCTGCTGGAAGATAAGCACAATGAACGCGAAACCCAACTTGTTGATAGGTCTGGGTCCTGTCGGGGAAAACGTTGATACAGTTGTTCTGTTCCCGCCACGTCTCATGCGCAATTTCCGCATCAGTCAGGAAAGCCATCAGTCCAGTGACCTGGTCTGGACACTCAACAACGTCCATCATCAGGTTCGTCATGCCTCTCATCGAAGTGGCAACATCGAAGGGCGCATAGCCCATGCTGGCATAGTGTACGAAAACATCCAACATTCCCTGGGTCAGTTCAGTGGCCTTGTCCTTCAAAGTCTGAGTGGCTTCCGTGTCAAACCGATAGACAGGTTGGGTGAGCTGGGAGAGATCGATCTGTTCTTCAAAGGGTGGTTTGTATCCTCGCGCCCCCAGAGGATGGATGCTCGACGACCACTGAATTGAGACTCCCCAGTTCTGAACAATCTTCATGGGTGCATGGATCGTCACTGACGGCCAGACGATGTGATCGTCTGGAACATTCTCCGCCATCCAGATACGCCTCTTAAGATCAAACTCAATGGAACGGGCGAGAGAATCCTCAGTTTGCAGATGGTCACTTCCAAACATGGTATCCCATTGAGAGCCTGGGATACCTTCATAGTAGACGCACACTGGAATCTTCCTTGTCGGCAACAAGGCTTGATGGTCTGCCCAGAGTCTCTTTTTTCTGTCTTCAGAGGGCAGATTGGCCAGTTCGACAAGTCGTTCGATGAGGGGATGAAGGATTCTGATATCAGTTTCAAGAGGCATTATTCGATAGGGGTTGTGAGATTTCAGCACTCCACACGATTTCGTCCGGCTTCCTTTGCGCGGTACATGGCAGCGTCTGCGCGTTTGAGAAAGGACTCCCGAGTGTCATTCTGTGCATCGAACTGGGCAACACCAAGGCTAACGGTCACCTTGATATTGCGCGTGTCCACCCAGAACTTGGTCTGCTCGATCTTCTTTCTGATCTTCTCAGCAACTGCAGAGGCCTGCTGCATGGATGTCTCAGGTAAGAGCAGCACAAACTCCTCGCCCCCATAGCGTGCCACGAAATCTGAGGAACGCGTCTCCCCTTCAATGACCTTTGCCACACCGCGCAGGATGCGATCGCCCGCCACATGACCGTAGACATCGTTGATGGCTTTGAACCTGTCCGCATCCATCAGAATGAGGGACAGCTGATGTCCATATCGGCGGGCGCGCTCTGTTTCTTCCACAAACCGTGTGTCAAAGGCACGCCGATTGGAGAGTTTCGTCAGAAAGTCCATCCGAACGTCCGCCTGAAGTTTCTCCAGAACATCCTGTTGAATCTTAAGACGACCGTTGGCTTCACTGAGTTGGCCTCTGTACTGATCGTTGGATGAACGCATCTTCTCCAGTTCATCCAGAATCAACCGCTCCAGCTCCTTGATACCGGCCACAGTCATGGCTTTCTTGACTGCCACTTTATGCTGTTCAATGCTGTCGGTGTGCTTTGTCGAATCGGTCAGCAGCGACTCAATGCTTTCGGACACCCCGAGGAGAAGACCGTGAATGACCAGTTTGGCACGTTCGACAGCTTCGTTCTCGGAGACTGGTGCGTTACTCTGTCGTGGAGCCAAGGCTGACTCTGAAGAGTCAGACACATCGTTCGACTGCGCCAGTTCGAGATTCATGGCTTCCAGAGTCTGATGAGCGTTCACGTTTCTGCGCCTGACGCGAACGGCAAGAAAAGCAAACACACCCACCAGAAGGACAACACAAACTATTGCGAGTTTTACCAGCACTTCCGCTCACCTAAATTGCGAGATCGCATCATTCAGGGAATTCTATGACGCCTATCATGTTCCTGTCAAACGGGAAGTAACTTAGCCACATCTGTGTCTCGAATTCTTGATCTTTCTTCAGCCGTCTGGCATTCTCTCTCCATGAAACAACACTTACCGATTCTTCTCAATTCACTGCTGCTTGTCATCGTAGTTCAAACATCCCCCGCAGCCCAGGAGCCATCAATGACCGTTGCGTTTGCCGGATCAATAGTTATGCAGGCGGAAGATGCTGTTCTCAAGACGGAACGCTCGGAGATCGTTGAACAGGCATCATTCAACGGTGGCAAGGGCGTTTCGTTGAAAGAGGGTGAAACATCCAACGTCGGTTCGCTCGGCACGAAGGCAGATGTGGTCTTCAGAGTCCGTGCTGCCAATGCCGGACGGTATGTGATCCAGACCCACGCGGCAACAGACGCCAAAGGGACTGAGATCATGAAGAATGCGCCATCCAAACATGAGTCCATGCGACTGATGATTGCCGTCGGTGAAGCACGTCCGACCAGTCGAGTTGTCTTCGTGCCTTGGAGCCGTCCCAAGAGCTGCTATCAGACATTGGGCAAGTTCAATCTGAGTGGAGAAGAAGAGGAGATTCGAGTTTGGCTTCCTGAGGGTGTCAGGCTCGATTACGTCGGAATCAACGCCTACGTTGCCCCCGCTGTCCCGGAAGCAGCGGCTCACTATCAACCTAGAGTCGTTCCGCCTTCATCTCGACCACGCCTGTGGGTCAACGAGAAGTCACTTCCCCAGATTCGAGCCAACCTCACAAAGGGTGAAAATGCGCCACTCTGGGAGGAAGTCAAGAAACAGGCGGCGGTGCCATTTGAGTTTTCTCCGGAACCTGGCGTTGAACTCAGCTATGACCCTGCTCTTGAGAAAGCAGTTACTCTCAAAGCCTTTGTTCGCCTCATGAGCGGTGATGACGAACTTGGCAGGGAGGCTATTTCGCTTGTAAAGGACTATCTTGCCGCTGTCGAGTTCGGCAACCTTCTGGACATCACGCGCGAGATCGGACGAGCCATCTACGCTGGCGCTCAAGTATATGACTGGTGTTACGATCTGATGACGGAAGAAGAACGGGAGACGATCCGTCTCAACCTCATGCGCCTCGCCGATGACATGGAGATCGGCTGGCCTCCGTTCAAGCAGATGATCGTCAATGGTCATGGCAATGAGGCGCAACTGAACTGTCATCTTCTCTCTATGGCAATTGCCTTGTATGATGAAGATCCTGTTCCCTACCAGTACTGCGCCTACCGCATTCTTGAGGAGTTGGTTCCGATGCGGCGGTTTGAGTACCAATCCCCGCGTCACAATCAGGGAATTGGGTACGGGATATTTCGATTCTGTTGGGATATGCACGCCGCGTGGTTGTTCTATCGAATGAGCGGTGAACGGGTTTTTGATGACAACATAGAAGACGTGCGCAATTACTGGCTTTACATGCGTCTGCCCAACGAACAGAGTCTTCCCGATGGCGACGGAAATGCTGATGGCAGGAAGGCCAATCTCGGAGCAACGGCACTCCTTACGTATGCTTATGCGAACGACCCGATCATGAAACGCGACTTCGTCCGTCAGGGTGGCTTGCGTTACGATCCTATTCTGGTTCTCCTTCTGAACGATCCGGATCTGAAGCCTGCAGATGATTTCAGTTCGCTCCCGCTCACTATTGATTTCGGTCCGATTCTCGGTTCAATGGTCGCACGTACTGGTTGGAATATGGGTGAAGGTGCATCCGACGTGGTGGTTGAAATGAAAGGCGGGGGATATCACTTTGGCAACCATCAGCATCCGGACGCAGGAAGTTTCCAAATCTACTACCGTGGTCGTCAGGTTGTTGACTTGGGACAGTACAAATTCTACGGAACCCCCTATGATACCAATTTCAACAAGCGCTCCATCTCACACAGTATGATGCTTGCCTACGATCCCGAGGAGAAATTCCTGGATGGCAAACTGGTCAACGACGGCGGGGGAATCTATCGCAACTATTGCCCACCTACGCCAGAACACGCACAGACAGAACGTCGCTGCGACAATGGGAGAATCCTCTCGGCAGACTTTGGACCTTCCAAACAACGTCCGTTTTTCTGTTACTTCTCGGTCAACTTGACAGCAGTCTACAGCGAGAAGATCAAGGACTATGTTCGGACGTTCTGCTTTCTGAATCTTGATGATGACACGCATCCGGCGGCGCTGATCATCCTCGACAATATGGCAACGGTAAATCCCTCATTCAAGAAGTACTGGCAAATCAATACACTTAACCCACCTGAGCTGACGAAGGACGGTGTCATCCTCAGAAATAGCGATCTTGGCTTAGATGGCAAGGTGACTGTCCGGATGCTGCGTCCTCATCCCCAAGAGCGATATGTTGAGATTCTGAGTGGCACGGAGTCCACGACTGTATTTGGCAATTACTTCGAACCACCCAAACCCGATGGAGCGGAAGCAAACGGCCATCGGATCATGTTCTCTCCCAGCAAGGAGCAGGCGAGCGATCTTTTCCTAACCGTCATGACGATGTCCGATGCCAAGGCTGCGGATTTGCCTGTCAGTGTCGAGGAGTTCCCTGATGCCTTTGTTGTCAGTCTTGCCGACAGAGTTGTACTGATGAACAAGACAGGACAGATGCTGACAAAAGCATTGGAGGTGGCTGTCAATGCGGACGGGGAATCTCAGTTACTACTGACCGGTCTGGCTCCGGGAGCCTGGAGTATCCGTAGCGAGGATGGAAAGATTCAGCACAATACACAAGTGGAACCCAACAAGAACACGGCGTTCTTCGTGGTTCCACGTGGACATTACGTCACCAAACCAGAGGCTATTCCGGGCGCAGCCGAGTTCCAGCCGAAACCTGATCTTATGCCGCAATTGTAATGCTGCAGGTTGTGCTATACAGGAAGAGTGACTCGATATGCATCAGTAAGAGCGGCGTTACAACGCTGCCGAATCCGGAATGATCTGGCTCTGAAGGCTGTCTCACACAGAAGAGGATGTACTCCGCTCACATCGAGGAGGAGAGAATGTACCACCTGTTTTGCTTTCTGTTGCTCATGTCCATGACGTGTTGCCTGGGAGCCTCTGCCGATTCATCACGAACGGTCAACTTGGTGAAGAACGGCATCAGCAGGTATCGAATCGTGATTCCTCGCAACCCCAGCCCAGCGGTTTCCTATGCGGCTGAGGAACTTCAGCGTTTTGTGGAGGAGTGCACTGGTGCAAGGCTGCCCGTCACTGCCGAGGAGCGGTTTGCCTTCGCACCGTCGGTTCTGATTGGCCCGTGTAGGAAGTCGCGTAAGGCAGGACTTCTCGAGCAAGCCGCAGCGTTGCCCGAGGACGGAGTCATCATCCGTTCTCTCGGGAGGGATTTTGCTCTCCTTGGTCAGAATGAACGCGGGAATCTCTACAGCATCTACGTCTTTTTGGAGAGGTATCTGGGCGTCCGCTTTCTAGCGTGGGATCAGATGCATGTACCCAAGCGAACGGATCTGTCACTGCCGAGAATCAACTTCTCCTACGCGCCTCCTTTTATGTATCGAGAAACATTGTACTATGACTCCTTCCCAAAAGAGATCGCCGCAAGACAACGGTTGAACGGCCCTACCACGAAATGCGACGAAAGCGTGGGTGGGAAGATAGACTTCTTTCCGTATGTTCACTCTTTCAATGACCTCATTCCCGAGAAGGAGTATTTCGAGCAGCACCCGGAGTACTTTGGACTGCAAGGCGGCAGGCGCGTGGCAGGGAAAGTCCATGCGCAGATCTGCTTGAGCAATCCTGATGTCCTGAGTATTGCCACAAAGACCGTTCTGAAGTGGATCGTAGAGCATCCTGAAGTCCCTATCATAGATGTGTCACAGAACGACGGGACTGGGGCTTGCGAATGCGACAGTTGTGTCGCTATCGTCAACGAGGAAGGCTCACAGCATGGACCGATTTTGCGGTTCGTGAATGCCATCGCGGATGAAGTGGCGAAGAAGTACCCCGACAAATGGATCGAGACCCTAGCCTATGCCTATTCCACTGCCCCGCCGAGAATCACGAAACCACGCAACAACGTTATCATTCGGCTATGTCACGCAGGTTGTTTCTTCCACGGGTTTGAGCGGTGCGATCTTGGTTCGCAACATGCACTATGGCTCGAAGGATGGAGCAAACTCACCAACCGCATCTTTGTTTGGTATTACGGAACGAATTTTCGGCACTATCTTGGACCGAACCCGAATCTTGACGGTTTGGCGAGGGACATCAAGTACTATGGGGATCACAGAGTCAACGGAGTGATGGTCCAGTGCAATTATCAGGGACATGGGGGTGAACTTGCGGAATTGCGACAATACCTTTGCGCTCAACTTCTCTGGGACCCGACACAGGATCCGATGAAGATCAGGGAAGACTTCTGTCGAGGCTACTACGGGGAAGCCTGGGCGGTCGTAATGGAGTTTCTCGCAAAAATGGATGAGTTCGCCAGGGGCGATGCCCATGTTTTCGCGGTCTGGGAGCCACAGGATATCATGTCGCCTGAGTTTGTCGCTGAAGCGCTGACCCTCTTGGAGACCGCCTATTCCCTTTCCGACACTCCGGCGATCCGGAATCGGATCGAGAAATTGATGCTTCCCTATTGGTATCTTTATCTGCGTTATCCAACAAAGTACGGCTTGACGAAAGAGGAAGCAGGCGCTTACCTGAAGCCCGTCAAGCGGGTCATTGAGGCAAACGCGATCGAGTTTGTTTGTGAGGGAGGCGAACCGAACGCTCAGCAATGGCTGGCTCAGATAGAGGCAGAGTACGGTGTCCTGGATGAAGGCGTCTTGTATAGTCTTTTGAGCGAGAAGCCGGTGGAGACAGTCAACTGCGACGACTGGAGGCTCAACAGCGTCGAAAGAGAGGGTAGGCATGTCGCGACGATTCTTCATCATCCGCCAGCCGAGGGCGACGGCACCGCCACATTCGAGTTGAGACTTCCGCCGAACGAGAAAACGGCTTTGACCTTTGCCACCGTCATTGCGGCTCCCACAGTGGATGGTGTCCGATTCTCGATCCTCGTAGATGAGAAAGAAGTCTGGTCGGAAACAAAGACGCTCTTCTTGCCCTTGAAAACGGCGGATGAGAAGACAGGGCATGAAGGGATCCTGCCGACCCAGGATCCCTTCGCTGATCACCGCGTTGACCTTTCGGATTACGCCGGACAGACAATCCGACTCACGTTTTGCGTCAACGCATTGTCAAATTCAGACTACGATTGGGCTAACTGGGTGAGACCACAGATAGTTCTCACGAATAGATAGAGTTCCGTCGCAGTGTGACCAAGCGTGATCCAATATCTTCTTGTTACGCATTCGTTGGCCGGTGTTGACGAAACATCCCAGAGCATCTAGCGTATGATTCATTGGCAGGACAGAGAACCGGACTGCCCTCAGGAGAAACCTGAAATCTGCCAGGCCGGCTGGAGAGTGCAAGAGGGTTGCCACTTTGAAACGTCTTGGAGCATGTCAAACGAATGGGGTTTTATCATGAGACTTGCTACATCTATCGCACTTCTGATCGGTTCACA
>JAKQFZ010001231.1 GCA_029558215.1 Candidatus Omnitrophota bacterium | reverse complement strand
CAGAGGAACCAACAAGGAAGTGGCGATGGAGCTGCTGTGAACCGCCGCGGTCACAATCACTCCAAGGACAAAGGCCCTGAACGGTGTCGCGAAAAGCACGTTGTGGATCATTTTCTCCACTCGACCGATCATGATGCTCTTAAGAAATCGAACCAGAAATGCCAGTGTCACAAACAGAGAAACCAGAGCCAGAGTGAGCAGGCAAACACCTGGCATGATGGACGCTGCACTGAACATTCCTTGAAACCAACCGATGAGAGTCTCCACAATGGGAGACACAAGTGGCTTCACTGGGTTGAAAATTGCCAGGCCACCGGAGCTGCTGACCAGAGACTGAAGAAAGATCGCCATCTTCTCAAGAGTATGGAACATCACTTCCAACGGTAAGAGAACGATAACGGTGAAAACATTGAAGAAATCGTGAACCATCGCGGCGGCAAATCCTCGTCGGAACTCTTCACGCCGCGTCACATGGGCGATGGAGACCAGGGTATTGGTGACACTGGTACCAATGTTCGCCCCCATGATCATCGGAATGGCCGCGCGCACGTCGAGTGTGCCCGCCGCCACCATTGTAACGACAGTCGAAGTCGTAGCACCCGAACTCTGGACAATACTGGTACAGAGAAGTCCAATACACAATCCCACCAAGGGATTGGACGTGGTGCGCATGATCTGATCGGCAAAACCCTTTCCAAACAGTTGGAAGGAGTTGGTCATCATCTCGATGCTCAGAACGAAGAAGTACAGGAGCACAAAGAATTGGAGGGTTCTCAGAACACCGGTAATAAGTTTTGAGTTGTCTCTCTTATATTCCAAGACGGCGCTTCTCCCAAGGGACTGCTCGATAGAAAGGCCAGGTTTCTAACTCGGGAAGGCAAAGACAAGGGCGCGCGTAGCCCACACGCTTGCCAGGTGCTTCCGGTTCACAGAAAACCAGCCTCGTTCAGCTATCAGCCTCTTCTTGGTACCAAAACCCCTGTTGTCTGTCAACTGCAACGAGCCTTACCTCGTATTGGTTCAGTCACGGAGAGGGTGGAGGCATGCTTCGGTTGCAGAGGCTCTGCGACGCTGCCGAGGCGGGAACAGCAAGACAGCGGGCTTCGGTAGCGTTGCTCCGAAGCCTGCCCTGAGCGCAGCCGAAGGGACTCCGCTTTGCTTCCGAAGCATACCTTGCCTGTATCACCTGCATAACTGAGCCCATACGTCCGTTTCCTCCATTTCCTTGAGGCCTTTCTCGGTTTCGTGATATGCTCTGTTTCAAAGGTCAGAAAAGACCAGACGCAGAAGAAATCGGAGGTTATCTGGATGTTTCAATTGAAGCGTATTCTATGGTCAGGAATGTACCTGATGGTGGTGGTCTTTCTTGTCGCTGCAACGGTGAATGTCTCGGCGCAGCAGGTGAAAGCCGAACCGGGCAAGTATCGTGCCTTTTGGGTCAATGCTTTTCAACCAGACATGCATACTCCTCAAGGAGTTGCTCGTGCGGTCAAGGTGGCACGAGATTACAATTTCAACACAATCATTGCTGAAGTCCGACTTCAGTGCGACGCCTTCTACAACTCAACGGTGGAGCCGAAATCGCCCTTGGTACAGCCACCGGACTATGATCCTCTGAAGGATATGTGCGCGCAGGCACATGACACAACAGACGGCAAGCAGCGCTTGGAAGTTCACGCGTGGATTGTCACCTATCGGGCAAACCTGAACATGAACAACGTTCCCATTGGAACAGGCACTCCGGCACATGTGCTGACGCAACACCCGACCTGGATCAACCAGAATTTCAAGGGTGAGACTGTGTCGGGGAATAAGAACTTCCTGGATCCTGGCGTTCCAGGTGTCATCGATCACACGGTCGCCGTTGTGAAAGACATTGTCCAAAACTATGATGTGGACGGCATTCACTACGACTACATCCGCTATCCAGAGGAAGACACATCCGGAGCCTGCGACTGGGGTTACAATCCGATTTCGGTCAACCGCTTTAACCGCATCTACGATCGAAAAGGCAGCCCCGAAACCGGCGACCCCGATTGGGAGAATTTCCGACGCCAACAGATCCTTGATCTGCTTCGCAAGACGTATGTCGAAGCCAAGCGCATCAAACCCACCATCAAGATGTCTGCGTCCACCGTCAACTGGGGACCCTGTCCTGATGACTTCAAGCAATCGGCACCCTACAAGCGGACGCTTCAGGACTGGGTTTCTTTCATGAAGGAAGGTGTTTTGGACATCAACTTCCTGATGAACTACAAGCGTGAACATGATGCCGGTCAGGCTGCCGACTATCGGGCTTGGTCAAAGCTGGTCGCGTCCAGCAAATCGGGTCGCCACGGAGTCGTGGGTCAGGGTGCTTATCTCAATGATCCCCAAGGCACAGTGGCACAGATGAAGTTCGATCTTTCTCTGCCTGAGATTGACGGAACGGCACTATACTGCTATTCCGAAGCCCGAAGAGAAGCGGACACGAAGATTGTTCCTGACCCCTTGATTTTTGATCCCATTAAGAATGAGATTTTCACCACACCGGTTGATCCCCCTGTTGCTGAATGGATTGTGAATCCAACGAAAGGAATCTGTGCCGGCACGGTCAAGGTAGGCAAGGAACCCGCCGACCGCGCCATCGTGACGCTCAGCCCCGGTGGAAAACAGACCCATACGGATGGGACAGGATTCTATGCCTTCATGGACGTTGAACCTGGAGATTATCAGTTGAAAGCAAAACCCCTGGCGGGCAAGGAGACTTCGGAAAAGACTCAATGCGCCAAGGGGCAGATTGCCATCAAGGACATCACTTGCAAGCCCTGATGAGAAAGGTTCTTTCATGAATGCTTCTGAGGAAATACGAGAGCGGCCGAAAGACCCATCCATTGCTGTAATGGTAGGGCTGACGGTTCTTGTGATCTGGGGTTGTGTCACGGTCTTAACCATGCTTCAGTTTGTGCATGAGATCAATCTGAAGATGGCCATCAACATTCACGATGCAGCTGAGTACTATCTGCGACAGGCAGATCAGGCATCAGCACAGGGAGACAATGAGAAAGCCAAGAGAGCTCAGGAGCAGGCACATCTCTACTACAAAGAGATGTACCGCCGTTTCGACCGTTCCATGAAACTCTATCCGCTTGAGATGGAGACGCTCTATATTCTCGGGCGTTACTGCATTGACAATGACAACCCCTCAAAAGGCGTGGAGGTGCTCGTTCGTGATCTCTATCTCAACCCCAACTACAAATGGGGACACAACAACCTGGGAGTCTGCTACGATCGCCTGGGAAACACGGAAATGGCACGCGAGAGTTACTACCGCGCTCTGATGGTGGATCGGTTCCAGGTCTATGCCCATTTCAACCTTGGCATCGGTTTTCTCAAAGAGGGCAAGGTGACGCGGGCGATCCCTGAATTTGTTGCAACGATCGAGTCCGATCCCAACAAGGATAGCGCCTACCGTTATCTGGGCGTGTGTTACAAGGAACTTGGAGAATACCAACACGCACTGGAGACATTCGAGAAGTATACGGACTTGCTGCGCTCAACCAAACGTCGCCAGGATCAACCACTGGATCCCGACGAGCTGCAGAAGGAACTCCGCCTGTTCTATGCGGAACAGATGAAGCTTGCCCGATTGACCGAGGATGTGACCGCCGAAGCGAGAATTCTGAAGCACGCCGTTGATCTGGAGCCCGGCAACGTCAGCACCCGCAAAATGCTAATCACGACGCTTCAAAAGATGGGCGACATGCACAGCGTGGCGGCTCAAATCCGAGCCATGACCGAATACGCACCCAAAGATCCGCACACCTGGTACAATCTCGCCTTGGTGGAAGCATCCAATGGTCGGGATGCAACGGTGGTCTTGGATGTCGTGCGAAAAGCTGCCATCCTGGGTGGTCCGGATGTGCTCGAAAGAATACGGAAAGAGAGACTGTTCGAATCGTATCGAGAGGATCCTGCATTTCGAGAATTTCTTGACAGCATCCCTGTCCTGTCAGCAACAGATGAGTTGTGAGGAGTGTCTATCATGTATCGCAACAGATCGTTCTTGCCTTTCCTGATCGTTATGGTGTTTCCTTTGATGACCCCGTGTGTTCAAGCTGCCCTCACCAATGGCAACTTCGAGTATGCTTCCACCACTGGGTGGGCAACAGGAGCTGGAACTTATCTGATTACCGCCGGCAATAGACCGGGCGGCTCAGGAATGTTTTACCTTCAGATGGTTGGCATTGGAGGGGGAACCACCATCTCCCAGGCGGAGTTCGCACTCCAGCAAGGCGAAACTTGGCGTGTGACTGGATGGATTCGCAATGATACCGGCTCTGCAAACATGAATTTCGGCTGGTATACATCCTCTCTGAACCCCATTGCAACCGTCTCGGTCACTTCAACCAGCTGGCGTGAATACTCAGTGGACGTTATGATCGCCTCTCCTTT
>JAKQFZ010000188.1 GCA_029558215.1 Candidatus Omnitrophota bacterium | reverse complement strand
CAGCGTCCAAGAGCATCCGTATCTGTTCATCACACGTTCCGACATTCCGGACATCATGGCACGTGTCGAGAAACACGATTGGGCGAAGAAGACCTATGAGGGAATTCTTGAAAACGCCGAAAGACTTCTCGAAGAAGACTTGATACCACCACCATCAACGGGACGCCATTCGATGGTTTACATGTGTCCTGACTGCGGGGGACTTCTGAAGACTCTTTCTCCAACCGAGCATCAATGCAAAGACTGTCAAAAGATTCACACCGGGATGCCTTTTGATGCGGTTCTTTACAAGAGTCAACATGGGAAACTTGAAAACGCTGCGATGACCTTGGGGCTTGCCTCGCTGTTCACGGGCAAGGATGTGTACGCTCGAAAGGCGCTGGAGATTCTCCTGAAGTACGCAGACGTCTACGACACCTATCCCATGATCAACCCGTATGGAGAGCCTCGCGCCAACGGGGCGCGCATTTACGATCAGACTCTCAACGAGGCAATCTGGCTGGTCTCGATTTCATGGGCGTACGATCTGATTCTCGCCACAGATGTCGCCACAACAGAGGAGAAGAGACACGTTGAGGAACATCTGATTCGTCCCTCAGTAATGACCGTCAGAAAGAATCCATCCAACAGGATCAGCAACTGGCAGACCTGGCACAATGCCGGAATGCTTGCGGCGGGTCTTTGTTTGCGCGACCAGGAGATTATTGACCATGCGCTTCTGGCGGACGGCGGGTACTTCTACCAACTCGAGCACAGCATCAAAGAGGAAGGCATGCAGTATGAAGGTTCCTGGAGTTATCATTTCTATGCACTGCACGCATTTCTGAAAACAGCAGAGATGGGGCACAAGTCCGGCTTGAATATGTATGGACATGAGCCGCTTCGCAGAGCACTGCTTCTGCCGCTTCAGATGGCGATGCCCAATGGAAAACTCCCGGCGATTCACGACGGAACGGAGTGGGCGCCCTCGACCACATACTATGAGTATGCCGCCGCTCGGTACGATGAACCGGCATTTGAGGATTTCCTTGCGCAACACAAACGAGTCGGTTGGGAAGCGCTTCTGATGGGCATTGATGACCCTCAACCGCATCCCACCCCACTGCAAAGCGTCGTTCTGAACGATTCCGGCTTGGCTGTTCTCAGAAGGGGTGGCAGTTACCTTCTACTCGACTTCGGTGAGCATGGAGGCGGGCACGGGCACTACGACAAGCTGAACGTTGTCTACTTCACACAAGGCAGTGTGGTCGCCTCCGATCCCGGACGCTTCTGGCCATACGCCCACCGGTTTCAGCGTGAGTACTACAAGCGGACGCTGGCTCACAACACGGTCGTCGTTGACGGCATGAATCAGGCAGAGGCGAAGGCTCGAATCGTCACTCA
>JAKQFZ010000165.1 GCA_029558215.1 Candidatus Omnitrophota bacterium | reverse complement strand
TTCGCGAGTGCGAGTATCGGGATTGCGCTGAGTACAGAGACGACCGAACAACCGGACGATCTTCTCCGAAATGCGGACACGGCCATGTTTCGGGCCAAGGAACTGGGGAAATCGCGTCATGAGATATTCGATCTGGAGATGCATCAGGCTGCCTTGAAGCAGTTGCAGATGGAGAATGATCTTCGGAGAGCGGTCGAACGGAAGGAATTTCGAGTCTGGTATCAGCCGATAGTGTCACTGGAGACGGGACGGATCGCAGGATGTGAGTCTTTGGTTCGATGGCAGCATCCGGAGAAGGGCTTGGTCCCCCCGATGAATTTCATCCCGCTTGCGGAGGAAACCAAGCTCATCGTACCCATAGGCAAGTGGGTTCTTGAGGAATCCTGCAGACAGCTAGTGGACTGGCAGGGGAGATTCCCAAGAACGCCTACGCTCTCGGTGAGTGTGAATCTGTCCGGGAAACAATTGTCAGAGCCAGATCTTCAATGGGTAGTAAGCGACGCCCTCTTGGATTCAGCTGTGGACGCGGCGAGCATTCGGCTGGAGATGACCGAGAGCGAACTGATGGAACAGGCGCAGTCTGCTGTTGAGAAACTGGAAGCGCTGAAGAAGTTGAATATTCAACTCTATATTGACGATTTCGGGACGGGGTATTCGTCACTGAGTTATCTCCACCAATTCCCGATAGACGCACTCAAAATAGATCGTTCCTTCATCCAGAGCCTCAAGCCAGGCGATGAGGAGTCGGGAATCGTCAAGACAATAGTCCTTTTGGCGCGAGACTTGGGACTCAGTGTCATTGTTGAAGGAATCGAAACTGCGGAGCAACTCGAGATTATCCGCAAACTCAAGTGTCAATATGCTCAGGGATTCTTCTTCTCAAAGCCTCTCCCCCCCGCAGAAATCGAAACGCTCCTGGAACGCAATCCGCAGTGGTAAAGACCCTCATCGTCAGAATCTTAGTCTCTGAAGGCTCTTGAGGCACCGTGCGCGACAGCATCGCCGTCAGGCAAGTATCAAACGGAAACCGCTGACCAGCGCATTGCGCCGGTCAGCGGTTGATAGACGTGGTTTGATCAAACCCGATTCGCTTACTGGATATTGGGCAGATCGAGGTCGTCCATGTTCAGGTCACGAAGGACTTTCTTGAACTCAGAACGACGGTTCTTCGCCCAGGCTTCCTCGTTGCTACGCGGGTCGGCTGGTTTCTCTTCGCCGTAGGAGACCGCCACGAGAATGTCCGCAGGAATGCCTTCATTGATCAGGAAATTCTTCGCGGCATTGGCGCGTCGCTCACCCAAAACCATGTTGTACTTGTTGGTGCCTCGCTCGTCGCA
>JAKQFZ010000142.1 GCA_029558215.1 Candidatus Omnitrophota bacterium | reverse complement strand
TCTGTCTGTCTCGGTGCGTCCAGCGGACTATCCTCCTTCTGAACGCACTGAGGCACCGATGAAATCCTGGCTTCGGAAGATAAACATGCTTCCGCCTTCGGGCAGCAATGCGATGGAGGCGTCGCTGGTGATCTGGTGGGCTGCAAGGTTGGGGACGCTCATGGCAGTTATCTGCGCCGTGTTCTTTGCAGTTTACGTCTCTCAAAAAACCCCGCCTTGGGTCAAGTTCATGGAACTCCTTGGATCCGCATTTGGCATCACGATTCTTGGACTCTGGCTGGAGCGACGCCACAAGCAGTTGGGATCGGTTATGTTTGGCGGTGGTTTGGCGCTAATCTACTTTGCATTCTTTGCGGCGTATGTGATTCAACCGGTCAAGGTGATTCAGGATGAAACCCTCGCCGCCTTGCTTCAATTCGGGGCAGTCCTGCTGGTGATCAGCTGCGCCCTCTGGAGAGATGCCCAACCTATCGGAACCATGGCAGTCTTGTTAGGGTATGTTGCCTGCCTGTTCTCGTTCTCAGCACGGTTGCACACTTTCGCGCTGGCTTTTGCACTTTTGCTCGGAGTTGCGGCCGTCTGCTTCTTCCTTTCCAAGCGATGGCAAACACCCTTGCGGATCAGCATCCCCTTTGCTTATCTCATTCACGCCATTGTCTGGATTCATCCTGCTCGTAGTGCTGAGTTGTCCTGGGAACTGTTTCTCACATATCACCTCGCTTTTCTCGTGGTGTTTGCCTCTGCAGACTATCTCGGGCTTATTCGGGGAACGCTGCTGGGATCGTTCAGCAGAAAGTTCTTTCTGATCATGAACACGACCGCCTCGGTCGGACTGGGATATCTCTTCACCCGCTTCATCTTCAACAAGCCCCTTGAGGTGTTCTACTTCCTGACTGGTGGCGTGATGCTGTTTGCCACAGTGCTCTATTACCTGCGCTCGGTCACGGACTTCATGATGCACACCTATTTCATCAAGAGTTCGACGCTGATTGCCTTTGGCTTGATCGCGGTCTTCGGGGGTTACGGTCGCTGGCTTTCTCTGGCGATACAGAGTCTCGTGCTTCTGCTCAGTGCAAAAAGATCGAGGCTTATCGTGATGCATGTCGCCATGATTTTGGTGTGGCTTGCTTCCTTTGGATTCTTCATCCACTTCCTCCGCCAACTGGGCTTGTTCAAGGAACCTGGTGATATCATGAGCCTTCATGGAGCACTCTCCCTGGGCTATTTTCTCTTTTCTGCCTGGCTCTTCAGTCTTCAATCAGTATGGCTCGGCGCAAAACGCATCCGAGGATCAGCGGTTGAAGACGTGCCGACGCAGCAAGATGATCCAGGACAGGCAGATAGTCAGAGAGACTTGGATTTTCCTCTGGCAATGCTGGCCGGATTTGTCGGAGTTTTTGTCGCCATGGCTTTCTCTCCCAAACCCTACTGCGCCTTGACTGCAAGCCTTCTGGCTACCCTTGTGTCAATGATGGCTTTGGGCGTGGGACACTGGATCCCCTATGCGGCTGCGGGAGTGCCACTCGTTTGGGCACATTGGCAACTGTGGATGCTGGTCGAAACACCGCAAGTGGTATGGACAAATGCCGTCGTAACAATCGCGATCACGATTGGCGCTACGCTCGCACTGAGTCTGTTCGGCCATTCGGGAAGAGTGGGTTCTCAGAGATCACTCATCGCTGTGGAGAAGTTCCTGCATGTCTTGTGGCTTCTGACACTTCAGGCCGCCTTCTTCAAAACGCTTGATCCTCATCAGTACTTCCTGGCTTGTTCCGTGATCAGTCTTGCAGCCCTTCTCTTTTCACTGCTCCCCGCTTTGAAGAATCTGACCGATTTTTCGTTCCTGCCCATGCTTTGCTGTCTGTTTTCCCTGGCGTGGAATGAGTTTCTGAAATTGTGCAAGGAGATCGGATATACCCGTTTGAGCATTCGCCTGGATACCGATTTCCTGGAAGCGCACTGGGCACTCTGGTTGGCAACCTTCATCGCCTTTGGATATGCCTGTGCGGCCGCCCACATCAAAAGACTTGGAAACAACAGAGCCTTTCTTCGAGAGTCAAATGCCTATCAAGGTCTGCATATCCTGCTCGCAATGGGCATCGGTCTTTACTGTTTTGCGTCTGTCTACAAGGGCGAGAACCTCGTACTCTGCCTTGGACTTGCCTCTGTCATAGTGGCTCTGCTCAGCCGTTGGCCAGGAATTCGACAAGCACTGTTGTTGTCAGACCTCTATCTGATTC
>JAKQFZ010000115.1 GCA_029558215.1 Candidatus Omnitrophota bacterium | reverse complement strand
CGCGACGCGGCTCAGAAGGCACTTGAAGCCCGAGGTCTCCCATGAATTCCGAGCTGGAGGCCCTCATCCAAGAAGCACGCCATCCCGCGACGCCCTTCGAGCGCTTGAAAGCGTTGGTCAAGCACCCCGAGGTCGAAGTGCGTCGCGCGTTGCTCGACAACCCGAACGTCTGTCCCACGGACGAGGACGGAAAGCTCGACACGAGCTTGCTGGAGGCGTTGGCGGAAGCGTTCCCCGAGGAGGTGGCGGAGCATCCAACCTTCGTCCTGCATGCGCTCATTGAGCCCGACGAGGCGATGGAGTGGGTGGTGGAGGTGGTGATGGAACGAACGAAGGAGGTGGGCCTGATCGAGACCCTGTTCCGCACGTGGGGGCCTCACTCGTGGAAGGTGCGCGTTTCCGTGGCGAAGAACCCCACCACGCCTGAGGATGCCCTTCGTCTCTTGGGCAACGAGGTCACCGAATCCTCGTGGTTGGTGCGCCAATCGGTGGCGGAGAACCCGAACACGCCTCAAGACACCCTTCGATCCTTGGGCAACCCAGCGACCGAACCCGATTGGGAAGTGCGTGCATCGGTGGCGAGGAATCCGAACACGCCGCCCGACGTCCTTCGTACGTTGGGCAACGAGGAAACCGAATCCGAGGGGGACGTGCGCCAAGGTGTGGCGGCGAACCGAAACACGCCTGAGGACACCCTTCGAATCTTGGGCAACCCGAAGACCGAATCCGATTGGTTGGTGCGCGAAGCCGCGAAGAAGGCGCTCGTGGAACGAGGTCTCCCATGAATTCCGAGCTGGAGGCCCTCGTCCAAGAAGCACGCCATCCCGCGACGCCCTTCGAGCGCCTGGAGGTGTTGGTCAAGCATCCCAAGGTAAAGGTACGACGCGCGTTGCTGGACAACCCGAACGTCTGTCCCACGGACGAGGACGGAACGCTCGCCACGGGCTTGTTGGAGACGTTGGCCCATGAGTTTCCTGAGGAGGTGGCGGCGCATCCTCTGTTCGTTCTCCACGCCCTGGTCGAGCCCGCCGAGGAGATGGAGGGGGTGGTGATCGAAGTGGTGGGAAGGACGAAGGACGTGGGGCTGATCGAGACCCTGTTGCGCTCCTGGGGGCCTGACTTGTGGTGGGTGCGCCGAGCGGTGGCGAGGAAACCCACCACGCCGCCCGAGGTCCTTCGAACCCTGGGCAACGAAGCGACAGAATCCGTGTGGGAAGTGCGCGAAGCGGTGGCGAGGAACCCGAGCACCCCCCTCGACACCCTTCGACTCTTGGGTAACAAGGCGACGGAATTCTCGGGGGGGGTGCGCAAAGCGGTGGCGGCGAACCGAAACACGCCCGTTGATCTCCTTCGCCTCTTGGGCAACCGAGCGACCGAACCCGATTGGGAAGTGCGTGCATCGGTGGCGAGGAATCCGAACACGCCGCCCGACGTCCTTCGTACGTTGGGCAACGAGGAAACCGAATCCGAGTGGGACGTGCGCTATGCGGTGGCGGAGAACCCGAGCACGCCTGAGGACACCCTTCGCCTCTTGGGCAACCCGAAGACCAACTCCGATGGGTTGGTGCGCCAAGCGGCGAAGAGAGCGCTCGCTGCGCGTGGCCTTTCGTGAGACCCTGGGGCATGGACTTCCTCGATGCCTCGGGCACCCGCTACCAGCTCACCGAAACGTCGGAGGCGCCTGCGGCTGCGAAGAAGGCGCCCGTGTGGCCCTGGGTGGTGGGAGGTCTCGCTGTCGCTGGAGGACTCGTGTGGATGGCCTCAGCGAGCAGTTCCAAGAAGGCCAATCCAGTGAATCTCGATCAGAAGGCGTTGATCGAGGAGGCTCGGGATCCAACCACCTCGTTCAGTCGTATGGAAGAGTTGCAAAAGCATCCTGATGAGGAAGTCAGACGCGCTCTACTTGACAACCCTAACGTCTGCCCTTTTTACAAGGATGGTCGTATTCGTGCTCATTTGTTGGAAGCATTGACGAATGAATTTCCTGAAGAGGTAGGGACTCATCCTCTATTCCTTCTTCACACCATCATTGATCCTGTTGAGGAGGCGCAATGGATCGTAGAAAGAATGTTGTATAAAACAGCAGATGGTGATCTGATTTGTCAATTGTATCGCACGTGGGAGCATAAGCGTTCGTTCATACGTAAAGCGGTGGCGTCGAACCCGAACACGCCCGAGGACCTCCTTCGCCTCCTGGGCAACCCAGCGACCGAAGACTATGAGGACGTGCGCTATGCGGTGGCGAGGAATCCCAGCACCCCCCTCGACGTCCTTCGCCTCTTGGGCAACCAAGCAATCGAACGAGAGCATAAGGTTCGTGAGGCAGTCGCTGAAAATACAAACACACCAGTCGATGTTCTTCTTTTCTTGAAGGATGAAGCCACCGAATCAGATATTTATGTGCGGTACATGGCCAATAGTTTCCTAAAAAGAAGATAGATCGCCTGATGTCAAACAGAATGTTACGATGTGCTCTATCAAAAACGAAAAGGTCGAAGACTGATGAAGAAGGATGTTTCAAAACAGATTGCCGAAGCATCTGACGAGAGAACGCCAGTTGACGTGTTGCTTGAGATTTCAAAGACGAAAAATCGTGAAGTCAAGAGTGCGTTGGCCAAGAATCCATCCATCATTTGGCAAGAAGACCAAGGATACAACACGAAGATCATGGAAAAGTTGGCCGATCAATTTCCAGATGAGATCTTTTTCTCGAACCCGTCTTTTATTCTCCACGCCATCCTAGAAAGGTCAGGGTACATGGTCAGCGTGGTCGAGAAGGTAGCAAGTGCCATTCGAGATACGAATGCATTGGAGAACATTTTTCTCATGTATGGAGAATATCGTGACGTTGCGAGAAGTATCGTGACTAACCCTAATTCAAGCGAAGATCTTCTGAGGTCTGTTTATCAGAAAACCAATTCAAACGTTGTGCGCTTGCAATTGGCAATATGCAAAAGAACGCCAAAGGATATCTTGCGAAAGATCGGGAATCCATTGAATTCAACCCGTGCTATTTTGACCAATGTTGCTGCCAATGAAAATGCAGATGCTGAAACCCTGTATCTTCTATCGACCAAAGATCCAGAAATTCGAGAGCAAGTCGCGCTAAACCCAAATACTCCAAGTCATGTGCTGGAATTTTTGGGAGATGAGAAGACCGAGAAAATTGTAGTTGTGAGGGAATCCGTCGCGTTCAACAAGAATTGCCCTCAGCATATCTTGTGGCGACTTGGTAATTACAAGGAGGAATCTTCTGATCGCGTTCGGATTGCGGCTGTGAAAAACCCAAGCATGGCCAGAGGATCTCTGATTCAAATCGCTCGATTCGATCCAAACGAAGCTGTACGTAAAGCAGCGAGCCGGGCTATGTCCGAATGATTCGTGTGTCGGATGGAAGCGTGTGCATGTGCTCTTCCACGCACGCTTCATCTTGCTCTACGAGGATGAAGCCTCGATTCAAAGAGGTCGCAGCACGTCCTGTCACCAGAGATCCAGCAAAGGTATCGAGCACGGTTTCTCCCTCATTTGTGTGAACCATGATGGGAATTGCGTGGAGCCGGTCTGGCTTCTGGGTATCGTGTGTTTTCCCTCGTAGAATTTCGGTGATGTCTCCCCAGACACACGTTCTCCTAAAAAACTCGCTCTTTGCCGGATACTTTTTGTTGTACCCCGAGTATCCACGTTTTTGATCCAAAAAAGGCACTTCAAACTTCCGAGGGTACTTTGGGTTTCCCTTGATGAAGTAAGCCAATTCCTCCCGTGTGAACAAGTAGTTGTTCTGGACACCATAGCCGCGCTTTTTGGACCACGTGATCAGGTTTGCCAACTGGAGATCGGTCTGTTCTTCAATACCAACGATCGCTCGGAAGAAGGGGCGATGATTTGGCTGGCCAATGCCTCCCCACATGTAGAATGCACCACCTGGCAACAAGAGGTCCGACAACAACTTGGACCACTCGATCAAAGTCTGGGCGAAGCCAGGACCTACTCGATCCCAAGCAGCTTTGACCACGTTACCGTAGGGTGGGTCGATAAGGATGAGCGGGAACTCGCGTTGGATCGATTGGATAGTGGGAAGGACGTCAGGGAACTTTCCAACAATAACAACGCGAATGAGGTCCACGCTAAACCTTCTTTCTTGGGATCGGTTGACTCTGATCGCGAGCTTTTCTCCTCGGAATTATTATCCTTCTCATCTTTCTTCCAAAGTTTCATCACATCCTCATCCGAAAAGACAGGGATGTTGCGTTGAAACTGGGCCACGCCAAAGGAGAGACGGTTCACCGCTTTGTACTCGTTCTCCCTGCATTTTCCGCTCGTATAAACGGACAACCGATCTTTGAGAGGAAGAGCCCGACATGCCCTCATGGAGCGAGCCATCATGTGCAACCCAGCAGTTGCACACTTCCAGGTGTTTGCCTCACCGACGAGATCGGGACCTTTCCAGGTCGAGATGAGAGGATCATCCGTTGGGATTGAACCCGTGCCGATGTTTGTCTGAAACAAACACCAAGAACGTCCCCCGTCACCTCGACTGAGCTTTCCGAGGCCAAGGTGAACATCTTTCCTGAAACCGCTTTCATGAAGAGCTATCCCCGCCATCAGCACGGTCGTGCGAAGACGACCCTGCTTTCCGCCGAAAAGTTTTGGCGCCGAGTCGCCCATGGAAACATCCAAGAACTGCTCAGCAATCAACTCGTAACGCTTCCGCGCAGCGGCTACCTCTTCCTTAGCTTCTGGAATGTAGCTGTTGCGGCGCTCTGGAGGAGCCCACTTGAGCATCATGCCTGAAAGCCACGCGATAACGATGATTTTGGTAACCATGAGGCGCATGACTTGGCCTTGTTTATGGCTGAAGTCAACCGATATTTGAAGAAAATCATGAAAAATATCGATTTTTCGAAACAAGTGGCCAAGGATACCTAGTATTGATACTGAAAACAGAAGAAAAAAATCGACATTGGACTTGAAATTTATCAAACCGTGAAGACACTCTCTCGTGGAGAACCATGCCAATTCCCATCCCAAGGCGTCTGCATAAACAGGTCAGCGACCTCTTGTCAGATATTCGTGATAATGACCAACCTCTTGCGCTCGAAAAGATCAACCAATTCAAGCGCGCCGTCGTCAAAGACTATCTTCTTCAACTGGGGTACTCTTCTCTGGAAGATCAAGTCTCGGGGGCGATCTCGTTTTCTTTCGAGTTTGATGCTCGTTTCAACAAACACCACCTGCGACTACAGGTAGGGACCAAAGCAAAGAAACCGTTCAACTTGATCGTGGGAGATGGATGCCTTTGGCATGCCATCGAGGAAGCAACTTTTGATGCACTCCATGAGAATAACACTGGAGAACAAGTGATTGAAAAAATGATCTCAACTTTCAATCGTCAGCAGACTGGTGTCCGAATCGTCAGAATGGATCGTGGACCCAACAGCACCGCCTTCGTGACCGCCCAAATCAGCGTGCCATTTTCGCAAAACATCCACGCCATGATCGAATCGATCTGCGAAAAATTCGCATCACTCAAGGAGCAAAATTAAATGTGGCTCATCCTCAGCTCGATCTTTTTTATTGTGTGCATCAAGCACAAATCCATCCTACTTGCTCTATACAGACTCAAGTTGATCTACGCTGTTGCGCTGGACAAGCTTGATCTCTTTGAAGCTTCTTCCCTGTTGTGGGCCTACCATGAGGCAAACGAGATCCCAGTCTTGCCAGAAGCATTCTCCCATTTGTTTGATATTCGAGAGATCTGGCAGCCACTCATTGATTCAGGTCGTCTTCGAATGTGGACGACTCCAATGGACCTTTCCCTCGGAAATTTCATTACCAGTAGGTACAAGCTCCAGGGCCTTACACATTTGCAGTGCTTCGAGATGTCGGTCAAATTTTCACATAGACAGAAGAAAATGGGCATTTGCTTTGTGGAGCCATTTTTTTTGATGGCTGCCATTCAGGCACTCCTGAATCAAAACCGATTTGATGCACTGGTTCATATCCTATTGGAAGATTCAACGAATTGATCGAAAGATCAGCAAACCGTGGTTCAGGCAAACGTTTTTGACGATAGTTGTTTCGACACCTTACGCAAGAGCGTGACAACGGTCGATCTGACCCTGGAGATGGCCTCTTCCTCGGTCGCCTCCGTGGCCGAAATCTTTTCCCCAAATACCATCATGGAGATCCGTACACCGTCTATCTTCGCTTCCACCTCAATGGAAAATTGTTCGAACATATCGACCAATACCCCCATGTTATTGATCACTTTCGCCCTACGATCATCGTAGTTCTCCTGAAAGAAGACCTCTTCTTGTTCGCAATCTCCGCAAGAGAGATGCGCCGCTGTTTTGCATTTCTTGCAAATGAGACCAAGCTCAAATCCGCTATCTTCACTCATCGTTTTCAATCTCCTCGGCCAGACTAAGAAGCTCTTCCGCGATCTCTACGTAGAGCGCTTGGATTGCTTCGTCTTTTGTTTTTTTGGTCACCGAGATGGGGCCCAAGTTTTTTACGAGTTGAATGGAAGCGTTGAACAAACCAGTAAATCCATCTTCATCTTCATCTTGCTCCAACGTGATGGGGCTACCGATCAATTTTTCCAGATCGGAAAACCCAGGAATTGCTTTGTTCCTTTCATGTTGCTCATCTAGCCAGCGAGACTCGGCATCGGCGGCAAGCCTCTCTTGATCTGAAATTTCTGGACCTTGCGGGCATTGGCGACAAGTCGCATTCATGGCCTTGCCGCAAGAACAAACAGGCCAAAAGTTGATGGACATTGGTTACCCTTGATGAGAGAATACTTGAAGGTTGAGGTGCCTGAAGTGGGCATCCAGAAGAAAATTGACATTCTTCCAATTGTAGTTGGGAACGTTCATTTTCAAGTCAATCCGAAAGTCATCTGGGGAGAAGGCCAGGGCGCTTTGCTTGAGCCACAAAAGGGAACTCGACAATCCCTTGTAGGACAAGACCATCCCAGCTTCGCTCTGTGTCTTCACGCAAAGGAAGACGACATTGACACCATTTGGCACCTGGACCAAGATGTTGGTGCCAAGCTTCGTGCTGGTCTTTGATTTCGCATCGGAGATCAGGCCGCGCCACTTGGCTTCGTAAAGATCACGGTGAGGAAATATGAAATTTCCACTGTCATCGACACAGACTGCCACAAGTCCACGGTCACCTTGCATCTTGGACAGAACATCCTTGGCTTCTTCGATCCTCATGATGAAATTATCATAACAATGTCCAAATGCTAGTCAACATAAGGCCATGAATTTTATTCTTGTACGGCACAATTTTTCGTGATTCAATTCTTTCATGCGCGAAAACCCCACCGAATCACTGCCAGACTCGTTTGCTCCCCACGAATTTGGGCTCATGACAAGGGAGGAGTTCCTCCATTTTCTCAACCCCGAAGGGAAATATCACCCATCAAACGCTTACGACGTATCCCTGAGCTACTTGAACCCTTTGTTTCCAATTTCTTCTGTTCAAGGTAGGACCTACTCGAAGGATTATTTCCAAAATAGACAACCAACACAATCCAAGGACGTGGTTGTCTTCGAAGTGAAAGAACCATCTGGCACGACCTTCTGGGCCTTCCTCATGAACGAAGAAGTGCGCGCCGTCTTGAGAGACGGTGTGCTCTATCGTGACCGATGGTTTGGTTTGCTTGAGTCACGATATTATGGCTGGAGAGACCAAGTTTTCGATCTCTTCTGGAACGAAGAAAAAGAAGTAAAATATCCAGGAGAATATCTTGCCTCCATTCAAGAACGCAACACGGCTCAATATCCAGTTGTGCTTCAACGCTTCACGACGGAAACCGGGCGATATGAAATTCGCTCGGAAAGAGAGCCTCGACTTGGGATGCTCGATACGCTGGTCATCTTGGATCAATTTGGGCTCTTGTTGGGGATGGCCAGCGACGAATGGGGAGCTACGCTCATCCGAGTCGCTCAAGACTACCGCCGTCTTGGGCTCGGTAGGAGACTGAGGCAGATGTGGACCAAGTACAACCCACTGGCCAAGTCTGGTGGGTTTACTTACGCTGGAGAAGCGACAGCCTTGTCTGTTTGGGAAGCCCGTGTGCGAGAATTCTTGGCAAACGGCTGGTACAGCGAACTCACGAAGCAAGGACGGCTATCGCAAGAACGATACAAGTCGATCTTGGAGAGCATCTCATCCCAAATACCCCATCGAGACGAGGTACCTTTGCCAGAGACTCCTCGTAAAAATGACGAGACTAGATACCTTGTTCTCACAGACAAAGAGACATTCTTTGTCTTGTACGACGAAAAAGCGCTCTCGGAAGAACCTGAGGAAAGGCATATCTTGGGTTATGGATTTTTCCGAGATACTCCTGAGCATGGGTATTTCCCGTTTCGCTTGGAATACGAGCGACCCTACGCAAAATTGGCCACAGCCATCTTGCTTCAACTCGCAAAGAATCAAGGAGAACCAATTTACGTTGAGAAGCAGCCGGCTGATCTTGTTGAGTGGAATTTGATCGACGACGTGCATCACGAGGATGGATACGTCTCTCTGAAAAAAGACATCCTTGATATTCCACTCTTGTCGAAGATGGAACGCGTTACTCGAATTCTATCTGGAGATCCATATCATGAAAAAATGGATCGAATCCATGAGCTTGCCGAGTTCAAATGGCGATTAATTTTCAATGAATGGTATGACCTTGAATTGAAAAAGCAAAGATTTGACTCTATGTCTTTATTCGTTTCCAAAGCGCAGGGGATACGTACAAAGACTCAATGGTTTTCTCTTTCTTACCGAGCAATGTGGCCTGAGCTGAACGGCCCACTTCAAGCTCATGTTGTTTCAACCCGAGATCATTGGGTAGATATTCTCCGTAAGACTTCAATCCAGTGCGTCCGTCATACGACAACAAATAAGAAATTCCTCGTCGATTTGCTTCTTCGAGGGACACGACCAATTCCTCGAATTTCAAACCATGAATATACCTCGGGTTCTTGGTCGATGAGACCCCTTGATACGGTGGGTCAAGGTAAACGAGATCGCTTGGATCTGCTCCGTAGAAAGTTTCTCTGTAATCAGCCGCACCCAAGGAGACCTTTCCTCTCAAAAGCCTGGAAACATCCATCAAGTGCTCTTTCATCAAGGTTGGCCTCAACCCCAATCGTCGATTGTCAGAAGCTTGGTTGAATTCACCCTTTCGATTGAAACGAACAGAAGCTTTTGCACATCGAGCCAAGAGAAAAAGGAACAGATGTGGTTGGTAATTCGGATTACTATTGAATTTCTTTCTTACCTCCAGATAGAAATGCTTGGGATCACGAATTTGATCGTCCCAAAGCCTTTCGTAGTGGTTACCAAGATCCTCTGGGTCCGTCAAAATTTTCTCCCAAAGAGAAATCAGGGGAACACAAATGTCACTCCATATCACGCGCGATGGTGGATTTGGCGATCCTAGTGCAGCGATCGACATCGCTCCAGAGCCGACGAATGGCTCCACAAAAAATCGGTATCTTTCTGGAAAGAACTTGAGAAGTTGCGGTGCGAGTAGTCGCTTGCTGCCTTGATATGGAATGGGTGAAAACAAGATAGCTCCTCCAGAGCAAAAGTGGATCATTCTCGTTCAGCCACGGACGTTAGTACATTTTTGGCTGTTCTAAGCACTTTACCCACGGATTCGGTGGCTGGGTTGCCCAGGGTGCGGAGGGTATCGAGGGGCGTGTTCGGGTTCCTCGCCACCTCAATGCGCACGTTCCAATCGGATTCGGTTTCCTCGTTGCCCAGGATTCGAAGGGTATCCTCGGGCGTGTGGGGGTTGCTCGCCACCGCTA
>JAKQFZ010000111.1 GCA_029558215.1 Candidatus Omnitrophota bacterium | reverse complement strand
CGAGTGGCCCTCATCGCAGCCAATGTCTGGTTGCCGAATGCGATCGACCTAGGTGCATTCATACAGTGGAAGAAGGAGAACGAAGATGCCTAACCACCATTGCAAGACCTGCGATTTCTGGGCTCGCCGAGGAAAGACAGCCTTCGGCGACTGTGCGTGTGAGGAGCTGAGGATGAAGAGCACACTATCGTACATCCCTCAGGCCCACCACAAGGCCTCACTCATCGCAGAAATCTGGGACGATAGAGCTGAGGATCTCTACACTGGTGAAGACTTCGGTTGCATCCACTGGATGCACGAGGAGCTGGAATGTGATAAAGACTAAAGTGCTCAAACGCGCTCTCAGCCTTCGCAAGAGTGGACTCTCCGACGAGGTCTGCGTCAAGATCATCTTGGATCTCTGTGCCGATGCCCGAGATCCCCAGCAAGCCTCGGCCTGCGCGACCATCTGCGCTTTCTTTGACGCCCGGCGAAGCTGTCTTGAGCAAATGTACAAAGACCTGGAGATGGAGTATCTTAACCATCTCCAAACGTGCGCAAAGTACAACAAAGAGAAGTCTGTTAGTGCTCCAGCCATACCACCGTTACTCAGACCTAGTTCGTATGAGGACTAGTGCATCCAGCCATCTCAACAGAAGGAGACTCCCAATGCCTGAGCAACTTTCCCTCACCTTCACGCCTGAGCGTGAGACCAAGCGCACCTGGCGTTTCGTGGAAGACTGCCTGCTGGACGATGAGCCCAGGATTGGCACTATCTACATCCGTAAGGCGACCCTCAAACAACTAGACTGGCAGGCTGGAGACAGCATTATCCTCTCCATCTCTACCCCAGCCTAAGAAAGGAGGTGCCTCAACCAAAAGTTTTACCAACTATGAAAGAGATTGCTTGCATAGTTGGGTTTTATGTGGTTCAGTGCTCATGTTGGCCGGAAATGTTCCGGGAAGTTCAAACCTACCTATTCTTAAAAGGAGTTCCAAATGGCCGAACGTAAGATTACCGCAAAGACCAGCAAAGTTGAAGGCCGTGTGTTTGAGGGCAGCATCGACCTCCATGATGAGAGCCTCGCAGCTATGACGCAGGCCTTCGGAGAAGACGCCGTGAAATCTGCAGCCGTCGCAGACATGGTGATCGCAGTCCAAAGCCTCATTCGCGCCGCCATCGAAAAAGGCAAGACCGATGCGGAGATTCAGACGATCATCTCCGGATGGAAGCCTGGCGTCAAGACCTCCCTCGGCCCAGCCGACCCGGTCGAGTCCGTGATGAAGAAGTTCACCCAAATGTCTCCGGAAGAACAGGCTAACTTCCAAAAGGAACTCTTGGCCCGCCTGAAGGCCGCCAAGGCAGCCTAGCTGCATCCTTTTGGCTATGTAAACCTGGTTTACAAAGCCAGCGTCCACGGCGAGGAGACCCCCTCCTCGCCTTTCTTAGCAACTTCTCTTGACGCCATTTGGCACTGGAGGTGTCCTTTGGGAAAGCGAACCAACATAATGCTCTGCCAGCCATTCGAGGAGAAACGGCTACAGAGATGGAACGTGTCGGAAGTCATTGTGCAGCCTAAACTCGATGGAGAGCGCTGCCGGGCATTCTGGCACCATGAGCGCCAGCAGTGGGTTCTCGTCTCCAGTGAGGAGAACGAGTTCACTCACCTTCCCCACCTCAACCATGAGCTCCTCGAGCTTGGAGTGCCTAAGGGCCTTCATCTCGATGGTGAGCTCTATCTGCATGGAGCGAGCTTCAATGAGATACATAGCATCGCTTCTCGTAAAGTTAATCCTCATGTGGACTTCTCGACACTCGAGTACCACATCTTCGACGTCGTCAGCGAAAAGCCTCAGGGAGAAAGAGTAGCAGATCTCTGGGCACACGTTGACTTTGGGAGCTGCCTCAAACTCGTACCCTCGCTGACCTGCCTCGCCACTGCGGAGGACATACTGGACCACATGAACTCCTTCACGGCCTGGGGCTACGAGGGCATTGTCATCAGGCATCCGGGGGCTCCTTATGAGATCCGACGGAGTCCATATGTTATGAAGTTCAAGCCGAGGAAAAGTGATGTATATCGTATCGTTGGAACTCAAGAGGAAGTGTCCATCCACGGTGAGCCCAAAGGAGCACTTGGAGCCCTTCTATGCACATCTGATGAAGGAACTATCTTCGGAGTCGGTTCTGGATTTACTCGAACTGCTCGAGAAGCACTTTGGGCCGATAGAGATGCCCTTCCTGGCCTTTACGTTGAGATCCTCTACCAAGCCCTGACTCCAGCCCACGTGCCGAGGTTCCCAGTCTACAAGGCTATTATAAAAGGAGTATAAGATGAATGATATTGTGATAAAGTATGAGATAAGAGGCGCGGATGGCAACTACATCCAGGCTGGTGAGACTGAGGATCGAGAGCATATTCAAGTTGTTATTACAGAGATCTCAGCGGAGA
>JAKQFZ010000107.1 GCA_029558215.1 Candidatus Omnitrophota bacterium | reverse complement strand
GGAGGAAATGACGTAGTGGTATGCCGGGGTCGACAGCAGCGACAAGAAGGCGGCGATTCTGAAGGTGTTTCCTACAGTAGACCCGGGCGGATGATGGCGGGCACTTCAGGCCACCTAACTCTAGATGGGCTGCACCACTTTAGTCAGTAGACGAATGAGTTCCCTGAAATCATTGGGCTGATCGTCGTGTCCTTTTCCCACCAACTCTCTCGCCATAGTCTTAATCGCATCTGGCCCCTGGATAGGCGTCTTGTTTACCGTCCACACTTTCAGGCATCCATTCAACGCCTCACTCAGAATATCCTTTCCGCTCATCCTATGAAGCCAAGTGCCTTTTCCGTACACGGGCACGCTTTCACCTCCAAGCAGATCGCAGACCTCCGAATCATATGAGGCTGCAATGGCTTCGGGCTCAAGAGTCACGCCAACATTAGCCAATCGAATATTGAACTCTGGTCGCCCAACCAGCATTGACCGGCCACTGTCCCGGGACTCGAAGCCGGCGCAGGAATCGAACTTCTCAATCCATGACTTCTTCTGCGTCTCTCTAATTCCGATGATCACGAGATTAGCAGCCTCCATGTATATTCGCTTCGCTGCTGCACGCTCGATACGTTCAATGAGCTGATCTTTCCCGCACGTAACGAACTGGCTTAGTGCCAAATAGTCAACATCCAGAAAGTAGTTTTCAAGATGCCTGCGCCGCCAAATCAAAAGGTTGCTCGTTCGTTCGTTAGGGAACTCTCTCCAGCTCTGCTCTACAACTTCGGTGGTGCGGTGGTCTCGATCAATTAGGAAGTAGTAGTTGGGATGCCTGGCATGCATGGCCGATGCAACGTTCTCAAGACTCCGCGCAGGTCCTAGTGGCTCCACGAGAATCGAGAGCTTTGTAAGCAGTCCAGACAACACAACGGGGTCGATTGTCTCCGGAGTAGACCCCTCCACGAAGAGGACATGGCCTGCGCCATGGCGCACATCACTAGGTCGGGCTCCAGACTCAATTCTGGCCATTGAAGCCCCCCTCGGACGCACGCAGAAGACGGGTCTGTTCTGGCAGCACTGAAGCGAACACATCCTCAGAGTGAGTGGCGATCAGATATTGATTATTGGGCGCTATTTCAAACAGAGTACGAATGAAGCTTTTGTGCCATTCCGGATTGAGATGAAGCTCTGGTTCATCAATAAGGACAATCCCAGGGAACTCTCGTGTATATCTCCAGACAAGAAACAAAGTTGATATGACCTCTTTCTGACCGGAACTAAGGCCATCGAAGGGGAAGGAAGCCCCGTTCCCATGCTCGGGAACAACTCGAAACTCGACCGTGTTATCTGGTAACGGTCGCAACTTCTCTACACTTCCCCCTGCGAACCGTTTCATCAGTTTGTTCGCCAAGTCAAGCACGCTTCTCGCACCGCCCTCGTCGCGGAACTCAAATAGCCCCCCACGGCTCATGAGGGCCCGAAGGAGCTCCAACTTGAAAGCGCTCGACGGAAAGGACTCAGTTGGGAACCGCCTCCGCCTCGCAGTCCATCGCCCTTCAGCCACCATTCCCAGTTCAGAACTGCCTTCCTGCACCTTTCTGTGGCTGTGGAAGTACAAGAGAGGTGGGCTGAGGAGCGGCTCGGGGCGCATTCCCGCCAAAGATAGTACTGTCCCCGGCAACAGATCTGGATCATTCTCGGTCTTAAGACGTTTCCCACTTCGAGACCGCAGGTTGAAATCCTGGGGCTCCAACTTGAAGGACTTCTGCGAGATCGTGAGACTTGCAGTCCTCTGCTCTGTGCCCTGAAGAAACGTGCCCTCGATCACAGCCTGGTCTGCCCCAGAACGAACAAAGAGCTCTGCTAGGCTGACCGGCAGAAACTCCATCGGAATGTTGCCAGGCAACGCTCTCAGGATGTGAGCAATGCACAGAGCTGCACAGGCCTCCAACACGGAGGTTTTCCCAACTCCATTCCGGCTACCCAGAACCAACACATCTGGGTCAGTGGGGAGTATACGGTCAGGGAAGTCCAGTTCAAGGTAGTCGATCGCCTTGAAGTTCTTCAAGACCAGTCTCTGAAGGCGCAATGTCCCAGATGTCTGCTCACCGAGCCTCGTGTCTTGCAGCGTCATCGTAAGCTCCCTCCTGGTGCCAGTGGCCCCGCTGGTCATTCTATGCTTTCCACAGGTTGAAGCAATGATATTGGC
>JAKQFZ010001230.1 GCA_029558215.1 Candidatus Omnitrophota bacterium | reverse complement strand
TTGCCGTCTTCGGCATCACGGGTACGATGACAGCGAAGAGCACCGATCAACATCGTCCATCATCCCCTGTAATCCTCGATCAGGCAAAGGCATATCCCAGTAGTTGCCCCTCGATGAGATCGACGCTCCTGAGCGATCTGGACTCAGTTCGCACCTGTCTCTCAGGCACTCCTGCTCGGCGACTGTTTCGCCGTCTCCAGTGTTTTCTGTAGCTTGGATTGGGGATGTTGCGAACTCCACATGCAAATCCTCTTATGTCATCAAAGAACGAGCATATCGAACGTGAGCATTGAGCAAGACTTGGATTGGAACGTCAGAAAGCGTGAAGGTGTCCACTACACGCCGCTCAATTTTGCTCACTTCGTGGCGAACGTGACTTTCAAGGCGTGGCAACTGCACTCGGAGCGGAGGACACTCTCGATACTTGATCCAGCGGTTGGAGATGCTGGGTTGCTGGAGGCGATTCTGAATGCGGCAACTACCAATCTCCAGATCAAGCCCGTGCTCACGGGCTTCGATACTTCGATGGACGCAATCACTTTTGGAAAATGCAATGACAACGTACCAGTACCCTTCCGCTGACTTTCCGAAAATGATCCGTGATGCTGGCATCTCGATCTATGACCACTTGGATTCTGGATCGAAGATGAGGATTCCAACAGATTCGCTTGAAGAACTGCTGAACAAGGCACTCGATGGATTAGACCTATCAGGTCTGCCGATCCGCACCAGATCGAAGGTCGTGAAGGAAGCAGTATGTACAGCACTCGGATACCCGATCCCCAACTCCTTCCAGAAGACACAACCAAGATTTATCGGGCAAGACTTCGACACCTACATCCAAAAATCCGATAACCTTCAGATTTGGAATGAAGAGATCTCTCCGACACGAAGATACGTCATCATCAGGGTCTCAGATGAGGATCGAGTCATTTCGGTGCGAGTCGTCACAGGAAACGACTTAGCAGTTCTCGATACCACAGGCACTCTCACAAAAAAGTTTCAA
>JAKQFZ010000102.1:0-7500 GCA_029558215.1 Candidatus Omnitrophota bacterium | reverse complement strand
TACCAGCACAAAGAACCTTTCTCGAACATCGCGAAGTGAGTACACATTCGGAATGCAGAGAGTGAGGCAGAAGGGGGATGGTTCTTCAGCTTTGATGATATTCTTTTCATGCTCCAGATGAGGCGCTTCAGTGTCAAGGACGATGACGTGCGGGTAGTTGAACCGCTCGCCTTGTAGGGTAAGTGCAGTTGCAGACCCGCCTCATAGGCCAGTGCTGCCGCCTCGTCAGCGACAGCCGGAAAATCGGGATGTGTTGCGTCAATGATCTCTTCCTCATGGGGGCAACCAGTCTCCAGGTGTGCAAAATATGCATTAATCTCCGAGGGTTTGAAACGGGTGACCAATCGGATGAAATCTGGCAGATGAGAAAGGTTGCTTTTCATGATCACAAAATTGAACTGAATCTTCGGAAAGTTTGAGCCAAGGCTTTTCTTGACCTGCACCAGCGTCTCAAGGTTTGTGATCACCTGGTTCAGCTTTGCCCCGCAACGAAGCTCGCTGAACAAAGGCTCTGACGCAGCATCCATAGAAATCGTCACGGAAAAGACCCTACTGTTGACGAGCAATCGAGCCTTTTCCTCGTCCAGCAGGGTGGCATTGGTGATGAATCGGATTTCGGGTACACGGTACTCCACCGCTTTCCCAAGGAGTTCCGGCAGTGCAGGGTCAAGAAGCGGTTCGGCGCAGTTGCCAAAACCCACTGAACGACTTCGGGGGAAGAACTCTCTTGCGATCCAGTGCCACTTCTCGACAGGCAAGACTGGATAGGGTTGTTCCTGGTATCGGTAGTAGCACATCTTGCAGCGCAGATTGCATCGTCCGAGTCGATCAAGACGGAGATCCAGAAATCTCTGCGGAAACAGAAAAGGGATACCCATGAGACTCAACCTCGGTTCCAGATCCGAATTCACATCAAAGACGCTTCGGATGATGCCATGATGCTGGGTGTCAGTCAAGACGCACCCGACAGGGCAGGTGTATGTCTTGACAGGGTTTGAGATAAGACTATTTTATAGCAGCATGGAATGCAGCGCTATGAACTTTTCTGCAAGGAGATCTGTTTGATGCAATATCGGGAATATGGCAAGGGAGGACCAACCGTATCGCGGCTCGGATTTGGAGTGATGAGGCTTCCGGCAAGACGAAAAGGGGACTGGGGCAGCGTGAATTTCAGTCGAAGCTGCAAAGTCATGAGGCTGGCCATGGAACAGGGTGTGAACTTCTTTGACAGTCATCACCTCTACCATCATGGCTTGAGCGAAGTCGCCATCGGAAAGGCACTCAGGGGCTGGAAAGGCCAGCGCATCTACCTTCAGACCAAGACGCCTTTCTATAATGAAGAACCCATTGACTACTTCAAGAAGCTTCTGGATGAAGCACTCGAGAAGATGGGTGTGAACTGTATTGACTATCTGCTGTTTCACTCCGTGAGACTGGACACATTCAAGAAACGCCACAAGCAGTTTTTCAAGTTTACCGACTGGGCGATGAAACGGGGATTGATTCTGCATCGCGGATTCTCCTCGCATGACTCACCGGAGAACATCAAGACCTTCGTTGATACCGGGGAATTTTCCTGTATGTTGGTCAGCTACAACTGGCTCAGTCCAGCGGTTGCCGACGTTATCGGACACGCGGCGGACAAGGGCATGGGTGTTTCCATAATGAATCCGGTCGGAGGTGGAACTCTTTCGGTCACAACACCGCAGATTCTCCGGTTGCTTCCCGGTGCAAAATCGGGCACCGAGGTTGCCCTGCGCTACGTTCTCGGAACGCCAGGTGTCACGACTGCTTTTTCAGGCATGAATACGGAAGAGCAGGTTGTTGAGAATGTTGAGATCACAGGTAGGAAAGTTCCCCTGACCGACAAGCAACGATCCCGTTTTCTAGAGTCCCTTGGGAAACGTCATGAAAAGGTGGGCGTTCTCTGCAATGCTTGCGGGTACTGTATGCCGTGTCCTTTCGGTGTGGACATCCCGCGCAATTTCACCTTACTCAACCACGCAAAACTCTGGGGCCTTATGGATCTGTCCAGGCGACGATTCAGGCGGCTGCAGAAGAGCGAGGAAGGAAACCGTTCTGCCTCTGCCTGCAAGCAATGCGGTGCCTGTCTGCCCAAGTGTCCGAACAGAATTCCAATCATCAAACGTCTTGCACAGGCAGCCGAATTGTTCGGTGGCTAGCGGTTTCTGTTTCGGATGTACAACGGATTTGGGAGGTGTGCCATGAAGACGATCATCCACAGTCGTGCTTGGATACCCGGGCTTATCCTGCTTTGTCTGTCTGTCTCCTCTTGGGCTGCTGAACCGACTGGTGGAGAGGCTCTGGCTGTCTTTTCGAGCATTCCGCCACAGGGGTATGTGCTTGAAAGGATCGGCGGTCAGCGGCTGTCCGTGACCGTCCTGTTGCCACAGGGAAGGGATCCTCACACCTTCGAGCCCACGCCCAAACAGCTGACGGAAGTCTCGAAAGCGGCTGTATTCTTCACCATTGGGCTTCCATTCGAGAAGGTCATCGTCGAAAAGCTCTCTAACTTGTCTGACAGGCTTCGATTTGTGGACATGGCAGAAGGCATCAACAGAATTCAGATCTCGGATGACGAGCATGAGCACAAGCATGAGCATGGAGAGTCATGCGACCATAGTCCTGACGGCACAGATCCACATATCTGGCTCTCGCCAGTGTTGCTTGAAGTGCTGGCCACCAACACCGCTCGGGCTTTGGAGCAGATGGACGCAGTTCACTCAGATGAGTACAAGATGAATCTGGCTCATTTTCTCGCAGAGATCAGAGCCACACATCTGCGAATCCAGGGGATTCTGGAACCGTACCGAGGCAGAACCTTTTTCGTTTTTCATCCGGCGTTCGGCTATTTCGGGCAGGCCTATGGACTGAAGCAGCAGGCAGTTGAGATACGGGGTCGCGAGCCAGCCCCAAAGCAGTTGGCGCTGCTTATCAAGAAAGCAAAAGCCGAGAATGTAAGGATCATTCTGGTCCAGCCACAGTTTGACGGTCGCGCGGCGCAGACCATTGCCAGCGCGATTGGTGGTGTCGTTGCTCCGATGGATCCTTTGGAGAAGAACCTTCTTCAGAGTTTTGAGAATATGGCTGCACTTCTTGAAAAGGCCTTCAGCGCAGACACCAAACAAAGGACTCCATCTGAACAATGACCTCCAGAGATGCTTTGATCCTCAAGAATGTGACGTTCTCCTATGACGGTCTCACCGTCTTGGAGGATGTCAATCTGACTGTTTCTGAAGGGGAGTTGCTTTGTATTGTCGGTCCCAACGGAGGAGGGAAGACCACTCTTCTGAAACTCATGCTTGGGATTCTCGTACCCCAGCGAGGCAGCATTCAAATCCTCGGTACGACGCCGGAGAGAGCACGCCCGCGCGTGAGTTATATGGCGCAGTACGTTCATTATGATCCTCAGTTTCCGGTGACCGTTCTGGACATTGTGCTGATGGGCAGGCTGGGAACTGGAATCTCCGGTTTTTACAGCAAGGCAGATAAGCGAAAAGCTCTGGAAGCATTGGATGAAGTCGGGCTTTCCGGGGCAGATCGTCGATTGTTTTCGTTGCTCTCGGGTGGACAGAAACAGCGTGTCTTCATCGCACGGGCGTTGGCGAGTCAGCCGTCGCTACTGCTGTTGGATGAACCTACCGCGAGTGTGGATGTTGCGGTTGAAGCACAGTTTTTCGAGGTTTTGCAGAGACTGTCCAAGACCATGACGATCTTAATCGTGAGCCACGATCTGGGCTTTGTGTCCTCAATTGTTCAGAGTGTCGTATGCGTCAACAGGAAGGTCGTTGTGCATCCGACGAGTGAACTGAATGGAACTCTGATCCGCGATCTCTATGGTGGGGATTTTCTCATGGTTCGCCATGACCATCGCTGCAGTGAAGAAGGACACCAACATGGCTGAGTTCTTCACTGCGATTCTCGACCCGGACTTTGCCTTCCTGCGCAATGCGCTTGTTGTCGGCTTTCTGGCGAGCATTTCCTTTGGAATCGTTGGAACCTATGTTGTGGCGAGAAGGATCAGCTCCATGGCGGGCGCGATCTCCCACTGCGTTCTGGGGGGAATCGGGGCTGCGCTTTTTCTGCGTGAATGGATGGGATGGGCGTGGCTGGATCCGGTTCATGGAGCCATCGTGGCAGGGCTTGTTTCTGCCGTTGCGATTGGTCTGGTGAGTCTGCACGCCAAACAGCGTGAAGACACAGTCATTGGTGCTCTTTGGGCAGTTGGCATGGCGGTGGGCATACTGTTTCTCTCCAAGACACGCGCCTACGTTGACCCCATGAGTTATCTGTTTGGCAACATCCTGATGATCTCTAGAGAAGATCTATGGATTGTGGTGGTCTTGGATCTTGTCGTCATCTGTGTCAGTGTCTTCTTCTACAACCGATTTCTCGCGCTGTGTTTTGACGAGGAATTTGCCATGTTGCGGGGAGTGAAGGTAAAGGCCTACTTCCTGCTTCTGTTATGTCTGACTGCCCTTGCCATCGTCCTGCTGGTTCGTGTGGTGGGCATTGTGCTGGTCATTGCCTTGTTGACACTGCCTGCCGCGGTCGCCGGAAACTTGGCCAAGAGGCTTTGGCAGATGATGCTTCTCGCGATCGTGTTGTGCATGGCGTTCGTGGTTTTTGGTCTGGCGCTGAGTTACACGTGGAACCTGCCCGCGGGAGCAACGATCATCGTTGTCGCCGGTTTGGTCTATCTCCTCTTTGTTGTGTTTCAACGTTTTGTCAGGTCTTAGCGAGCAGCCACGTTTCCCGAAACCAGAGATCCTGGGTTGAGGGCAAGCCAGGCTACTGAATGTCATGCTGAGCAAAACGACGCTCTGGGAGCGAAGAGAGGAATCTCTCTGAAACGGAGCGTGAGCCAAGAGAGATTCTTCGCCACGTTCGCAGAGCCTCACTCCGTTCCGAAGGGCTGGGGGCGCGGGCGTCTCGCCCGCGAAGATGGGGCGGAAGCATTCAGCCCCCGAATGAAAGAAGTGTCGGGCAGGACGTCCCACCGAAGCCGGGGATCGCTTGTCAGCAACACCTGCGTCGAGTATACTCACTCTCATGAAATATGATGCTCTCGACGTAGCAATGTGCTCTCGACGCAGTTTTATCGCTCTCGTCGGGGGCGCATTCCTGGGAGGAACTATGATTTCGAAAAGCGCAACCGAATCCGCTGAGCAGCCTTTCTTTACAAGCCGAAGCATCACGGTATCGCCGCAGGATCTGCTGACTTGGCGCGAATGGCCTGAACGAGCTGCCCAGGCAGGCTTAAACACGCTGTGCATCGCACCACCCAGCGTAGAGTTTGTCCGCTCAGACGACGGTCAAGCCATCCTCGAACAGTGCAAGACCATCGGACTGGAAGTGGAATACAATATGCATGCCATGGGCATCCTACTACCGCGCGAGCTGTTCGACAAGGAGCCCGACCTGTTCCGCATGGACACGGATGGCATCCGACAACGCGACGGCAATCTCTGCGTGCATTCGGAGAAAGCACTGGAGATCGTTTCGCAGAACGTCGTCGAACTTGCCAAGGTCTTCCGCCCCACGACTGGGCGCCACTACTACTGGGGCGACGATGGTGCACTTTGGTGCAAGTGCCCTAAATGCGCTGCACTTAGTGACAGCGACCAATCTTTGATCATGGAGACCCGACTTCTGAAGGGACTGCGCATGATCGATCCCAAGGCACAACTTGCCCACCTTGCCTATCAGGGCACGCTCACCCCGCCAAAGCAAATCAAGCCCACTGAAGGAATCTTCGTAGAGTTCGCTCCATTCCTGCGCAGACACGACCTTCCTCTGAATGATCCCGCAAATGTGGAGCAGAGAGCTGCGTTGGACGATAATCTGGCTGTGTTCGGTGTCCGGAACGCGAAAGTTCTTGATTACTGGCTGGACGTGTCATTGTTCTCCGACTGGAAAAAGCCAGCGGTCAAACTGCCGTTTCGCAGGGAGGTTCTTTCAGCTGACCTGGAGACCTATGCGTCCCGCGGGATTCGTCATATCAGCAGTTATGCGGTATTCGCCGATGGCGATTACGTGGCTCGCTTCGGTCCTCCCCCGATTGATGAGTACGGCAGCCAACTGAACACTTTGCGTCCATTGACCCAATGAATCCCGAACAGCTGCTTTGGGAAACCCTGTATCAAAGGGTACCGCATCTGGGTTTCTTTGATCCTCGATCTCATGGCGAGTGGCTGCACTATTAACGATATTCTTGCGAATTTCCCGGGACTGGAAGAGTCCGGCGTACTTGCTTGCATTGCCTATGGGGCAGAGATGTCTCGCGAACGGTACATTGAGGTGCCGGTTGAGGCTTGAACGGCATGAGAATCAAACTGGATGAGAACCTCGGCACGAGGGGCGCCAATCTGTTTCGGCAAGCAGGTCATGATGTGGCAACCGTTGCAGATCAGAGACTCTCCTCCACCCCAGACACCGCTCTGATAGACGTGTGCAGAGCTGAAGGGCGATGCCTGGTGATGCTCGATATGAACTTTGGCAATCCTCTGATTTTCGCTCCTGAACGCTATGCAGGCGTTGCCGTTTTGGGACTTCCCCCCAGACCTACTGATAGGGATATTTGGGACGCTTGTCGGACTCTTGCTCGTGGCTTGTAATGCAGTGATATCAGTGGCAAGCTCTGGATTGTTCAGCGTGGCAGAATGCGTGAGTATCATCCGGAGACGGATTAGATTGGTTGATCCGGAAACCACTTGCAGAGTTGCTGTCTGCCGTGTGCCTCTGCGCTCTACCTGCCAATGCGCGCCTTGAGCGCCTGAGTCCTTCTGTGGTTAAGCATCTCAACGAAAACGATGGTAAGCAGTGGCGTGATCCAGTTCAGCAAGACGGGCATATTTGCGAAATCAAGATGGTCATCCGCCCCAAATAACTGAGTGCCAAGGGCAATGGGGTTGAGGACGAAAGCGTAACGCAGACTGTCTTCCCAACCCACCAGACCTGCTGCTGGGAAGGGAAGAATGAGAGTGATGACAATGATTCCCAATGCGACACTCTCAGTGCTGGCACCAGAGAAAAGCCTGGAGAATCGAATAATGCCAAAATACAGCCAGGAATAGGCCACCAGGCAATAGACACGCAGGGCAAAGTTCCCAAGCCATTCGCTGTCCATCCCTGTTTGGAAACCTTGGATCAGGAAATGTGCCATGACGACCAATGCAAGGAGCACCATGAAGAACTGATGAGGTTCCGAGTTGTCTGCCCAGAATGAGCGAGCGGTGCGCTTTTCAAGTCTTGCAAGCGTTTGGGCGTATCCGGGCACCAAGACGAACGCCATACACAGAAGCACAATCAGGTTCAGAAGAAGGAAAGTGAAAGCCGAGGCACTGGTGTCTGAGGCGGTTGTCGGCCAGAGTCCACCCGCCAGAAGCAACTGAAAAGAAAGCACGAAGAGAAGCACCTGAGGTCTTGACAGCAGGGGTCGAAGTGCGTATTCGAACCGCCTGACAATCGCCAGCAGGA
>JAKQFZ010001229.1 GCA_029558215.1 Candidatus Omnitrophota bacterium | reverse complement strand
GCACATCTGTTGCAGAAGGAACCTGCATCCGCACATTCTCAACAAACAGGTCGCACAACTCAGCAGGAGAAGTCGATCCTTGCGACTGATACACGTGCTGTTTCTTCCAGACAATTCCCTTTTCGATGCGACCATCCAAGTCAACTACAACGGTTTGACCACCGGGGCATCTTCTGATGCCTTCGAACAAGGTCTCATCCGCAAGGTGATGGCCGAAGAGAAGCAAGGACACCATCCCTTCCGGGGATGGTGATGAACCGACCACAGCAGCGTCCTGGAGGCTACGAATCACAGGCGAAACATAGATCTTCCCCTTGTAGCTCAGATAGAAGAGCGGATAGATACCCAGTTGATCGCAGAACAGATATGCCTTGTCACCGACGTAATACACGCCAGCAAAGAAACCTTCTACCTCGGCCAGATCACCCCATCGCTCCGCTTCAACCGCCCGGAGAATTCGATTCGCATCGGCCTCATCATTGCGCCATAGGTAGAGGCATTTCAGCCTGGGCGGGTTCGTCTTCCCTCCAACACAATCCCGGAAGGCTTTCTCGATTACCACGGATGTTCCCATGTGACTCTCCTTTTGTTCCATCCATTAACCTTGAATTGTGCTGGGGATTCCTATTTCAGTCCAATCGTGTTCGCAGGAGCGTAATTGTTCGTCCCTCGACAACTTCGAACGGCCTGTGCAACAAACCGGAAGCGATTTTGCGCATCACAGAAGCCCTGATGGGTCTATCGTACATGGGGCTCAAAGCGTCAAACGTGCTGAGAATGCCGTGCTCCAGGACAACCTCATCAGACAGATTTCTATATTGAGGCAGATAACCATAGTTGAAAAAGGGAACGAACACCCAATTAAAGATTCGTCCGATCTTCACCCGATTGGTGAACTTGGTGAACCGGTACAACGGCTTTGCATACCACTGTATAATCCGATGCAGAGTCTCCGGCTTCAGTCTGCGGGTCGCCGGCAGGAGGAAGTACTTCCATCGGAACCGCTG
>JAKQFZ010000095.1 GCA_029558215.1 Candidatus Omnitrophota bacterium | reverse complement strand
GGAGTGGGTTGTGGGAGGAATAGTAGTGATCAACTCCGTCAATGTTGCTTCCTTTTCGATAGTTACAAAGGAAGCACCGTTTGGTGGACTCGGCTCGGTGACAGTCAGCTGGAATCGCAAGGTTGTCTTCTCTGGGAGTTACTCAGAAGAAATATCGATCGGGACTCCACGTGCTGAATCCGGAGTCAAAAGACATGGTGTTTCAGGACCGTGCTGGGATATCTTCCATGGTCGAGTTCTTTGCGTCTATGGAACGAAGAATCCTCAGACAAAGAACATCTTGTGGGAGCAAGCGCAGGCGATGGCGACATGGGGGCTTGATGGCAAGGACCGCCGTCCATGCAAAGCCGACTACGAGGTCACTCCTGTGGACTTGGCCGATCACAACATTATTGTTTTTGGTGATCCCGAGAGTAATAGTCTGACTGCGCAAATGCGGTCTGATCTTCCCATTTCATTCAGACCCAATTGTCTTGCTATCGCTCAGAGTGTCTATCAAGGGTCGAGTCTCTGTCTCCAGATGATCCTACCCAATCCGCTCAACCCGCGTCGTTACAGCATGATCGTCGCAGGTACTGGACCCGACGCCCTTAAGGACTATCATCGAACGAACTTGGTACAGTCTGATGTGGACTTGGTGCTCTATGATCGGGCGGCGATGAAATTCAATGAGCATACGAGGAAGCCAGAGGTGGAACTGCTGGTTTCGCTGAGTTTTGACAGTCAGTGGCGAGTCCCTTCTCCCCTGATGCCCTTAGAGGAATAGAGCGCACAGGATCGTTGGACTCTGCCGTGAAAGAATTTTGAGGAGGATGATGATGAGGAAAATTCTGGTGTTGTTGAGCGTTGTGCTGATCATGAGTGGTTGTGCGATAATTGTCTTGCCTGGCCTTGACATCCCATCGGGTCCATTGACCGAGGAGATCGTTCAACCTGCCAAGATGCCATTCTGGCCTGTCTTTCCAAAGAAGATTCTTCTGGTGGATATTGACGGACCAATAACGGACGAGGCTTCAAGAGGCCTTTTCGGACGAAGCGAGAATACTGTTGAATCTCTCAAGGAGAAGCTTCAAACGGCCCAGGATGATCCTTCGATTGCCGCCGTTGTTCTTCGAATAAATAGTCCAGGGGGAACGGTGACCGCTTCGGATATCATCTACAGGGAGATCAGCCGGTTTCGTGAAGAGAAGAATGTACCCGTGGTTGCTTGCCTGATGGATGTTGGCGCTTCCGGGGGGTACTACGTGGCCTTGGCGGCCGATCGGATCTTTGCTCACCCGACAACCATAACTGGCAGCGTTGGCGTGATCGCTCAAATGGTTCATGTGCACGGTCTCTTTGAGAAGATCGGTGTGAGCACTGACACCATCAAGTCCGGAGCATTGAAAGATGCGGGTTCTCCATTTCGATCCTTGACTGACGAAGAGAGGAACTTGATGCAGGGAATCATTGACCAGTTGTACGGACGCTTTATTGATACCGTTCAGGCACGGCGTCCTGGTCTTTCCCCAGAACGACTCGAACAGATCTCGACCGGAAGAGTATTCAGCGCCTCAGATGCTTTGGAGAATGGTCTCATTGATTCAGTTGGATACCTCGATGACGCGCTTGAGGAAGCCAAGAAGCTGGCTGCGATCAGGAAGGCTCATGTTGTGATGTACCGAAAACCTTTCTCATATCGGGGCAACATCTATGCGCGCGTCCAGACATTGCCGACGCAATCTGGGGACTTCAATCTGTTCAAGATGGACGCTTCAAACCTGGCTCTGCTCAACGGAAGACCCGTATTCCTCTATCTGTGGCAGCCCTAGATGAAGATTCAGAGGAAGGATCGTGAATCGCCCAACTGTGGTGGCATCGAGAGAGAGGTGAGACTTTGAACGTTCGATCCGAGAACAGTGTTCCCTGGAAGACGTTCTTCTTAGTCTCTTTGCTTTCCATTCTGCCGATATATCTCTTTGGATATTGGCTTCCTGGGAGGGGAGAGTTCCTGGGACTGATACGCAATTCGGGTGATGCGAGTCAGTACCTTGCGTTGGCTCGGCAGTACCAGGATCATTGTCTTCTAGTCGCTCGTAACCCCTTCACGCATGAGCCCCATAGTCCATTCATGATCCAACCGTTTCTCTCTCTTATCGGCCTGATCTGCCGGATTACGTCACTCCCCTGTCATGTTGTCTATGCCATTGCATCAGTCTTCCTGGGCACGGCGCTGTTGGCAACCGCCTGGCAGTTCTGTCGTGTTCTGTTTCCTCGCAAGAGCGAGTCATTCTGGGCGTGGATGTTCCTGACGTTTACTGGAGGAGCGAACAGCCTGTTGCTGGTGAAGCATCTACTCGTTGGAGGGTATCTGATAGACGGTCCCTATCAGCCAATGGTTGTTGACACCAACAACCTTTTCAACGTGCTCGTCGGTGTTCCTTTCAGAGCGAGTTTCTATATCTTGATTTTCAAATCGTGGACGATGATTCTGCAAATGCGCTTGGTAGTTGAGAGATCGGAGGAGTTGGACTGCGGTCTCTCATTGCCGTGCCCGACGGATGCTGAGCACAAACCAGACCACACAAGTGTGAAACGGAATCGGCGGAGTCTATTGCTTGCCGGCAGCCTCCTTCTAATCGTTGGTTTTTGTCACGCGTATGATGCCCCATACCTAATTCTCTCTCTTGTTGTGTGGACAGGCTTGAACATTTTCTTCAGTCAGACGTCAACCCGTCGGGAAAGGTACCGCGACGGATTCTTCTTGCTGCTGTGTACGGTTCCATGGCTGATCCCGCCCATCGTCCATGCTCTTTATGTTGTTACCATTCATCCCGTCGGCAGGACGATTGCGGAAATCCCCCAGCCCACTCCCGGACTAATCCCCTTTCTCTGGTGGATACATGGACTTTCGTCAATCGGTATCATCCTGTGGCTCGGGTTCGAGGTATTTCAGTCACCGCTCCGCAGGGAGAGGAGCAGATTTCTTTTCGCGATGTTTGTTGCTGCCGTGCTGCTTCGATCCTTGCCGGCACACTATGCAGGACGTCTCGCGGAGCCTTTCGACTACATTGCCTTGCTGATGGGGATATCGGGTTGGTTCAGACTGCTCCGGTGTCGTGTCTTCTCAAAGATGCTGTTTTCTGAACGGCGGCGGAACACATTCTTTTGTGTGCTCTTTCTGATCTCGATCCCAATAACGGTATTCTGCTATGCACAGCGTTACATCCAGATTGCCCGACCATCATTCGACCGACTCATCTACCATCTGCAGAGCAGTGAGATGAGGATGATCGAATGGATAGATAGGAACATTGAGAGCGACGAAGCGATCCTCGCTTCTCGAGATGTCTCTCTGCACATTCCTCGGCTCACAGGGTGTTCTGTATATGTCGGTCATCCGGTACTCACCCCTGATTTCTATTTGAAACGGGAGTTTCTTTCGCTGTTTTTTGATACAAAGTTTGCACGCCGTGATCGGGAGACATTCCTTAAGAAGAATGGAATCAGATATGTTTTCTACGGACAAAGGGAACGACTTCTCGGAAATGCCAATCTTCTCCTTTCGCCATCATTTCGAGTTGTGCACCGTGAAGGTGATACGTACCTTCTTGAGTTTGCGGACAGATAGGATGGAGAGTGCTATGGTCACACCGATGACTAAAATGACTTAGCCAAAGGATACAAGAGTACGCATGGTTTCAGCTCGGAGACATTTCTTACTCTGGATGCGCAGGTCAAAATGAGATATCGCTTCTTCGACAGTCGCCGGACGGGAAAAGGTCTTGGTGGACCGACAGTTCCACTGAGAAGTGAGCGGCAATACACCTTTCTATCGCATTGCCTTTTCAAGATTTCAGAGTGTTCTTCGCTGAGAGTGTTGTGTCTAGCTGCCGTGATCATGGGATTTTCTGTAGCGTGCAGGGTGAATGAGTCCCCAACCAGACGGCAACTACATCTTGCGATGCTGGAGCATCTCGAGGCAGGGCGTTGGGAGAAACACCCCTGTTTTGAGGTTAAGGGGTTCGGCATCGAAGAGAGAGTTGCATTCGTTAAGGAACAAGTCGAGTCTGCTTCAAGTTCTCGAATCTTGACTGCAACCACCACTCTCCCCTTGTTTATGGAGTACAGCGGTGCCAAATCGGATGCATCCCCCGAACTGAGCATTTCAGGTCGGTCAATACCGTTTATGAACAGGGGAGGAACTACGGATAGAATGCAGGGCGAGTTCTGGGATGTTCTGGGGAACGCTCCTGAAACTGTTGTGCCTCTTTCCACGTTCTCAAGAGATGCATCAACAGAACGGATTGCTGAAGGAGAGTCCCTGGTTTTGAAGGCAGGTGAATCAGCCACTGCAGAAATCACACTCTCCACGGAATGGTCTCACATAGCCCTCCTGGGTCTTGCAAGGGGAGAAGGGCGAGAGCCCGTTCGTTTCGAGGTATTCCTTGACGGATCAAGTATTGGAGCGAGAACAATTCGTCTTGCTGTCTCCAATTCATTTGATTTCATCTGCCAGGCACGTCCGGGAATGCATCTCTTGAGGATATTCGTTCATGCCGACAAACAGGACCGGTCTTTGCATCTCAACGGATGTCTGATCCAGCCACTGTCCAATAAGATCGTCTTCTCTGCGGATGAGTCAACGCCTCTTTCAGATCACGCAAGTGCCAATATTCGCTATCAAACCTACGCTCCTTCTTCAGCGTTGAGGGAACAAGTCAGCCGCGACTACTGGCTCTTGCGCCGAAGGGATTCACTTGATCTGAGTATGAGGGAACGCGCTGAGATCTCCCTTCAGACAAGATCCGCCCTCTTTACGCCACCAGACTCCAGGTTTGTTTTTTCGGTCAAAGAGATTCCTCGGCATGCTGTAATCCGCTTTGGCATTGCGGCAGTTATTGGACAAGTGGACGAGAATTCCTCGGTGCGATTTGAACTGGCCTTCCTGCATTCAAGCGGGTCTTTGTTCAGTCTGTTCTCAAGAAGTCTCAATCCTGCTGAGCGGTGGCACGATTGTTCGGTTGACCTCGCTGGCCTTGCGGGGGCATCTGGAAGTTTTCTGATGGACACAACATCTGATAGCGTGAAGAGTGGAATGGAAGTGAATGCATGGTGGTCGAATCCATCTATCTGGGTGCCATCCCAAGCCGGTTCCCCTCCACGGAATATCATTCTGATCTCTTGGGACACCGTCCGAGCAGATCACATGAGCATCTATGGATATGATCGGAATACGACTCCATACTTGTGCAGCGCTGTGGACGATTGGGTTGTCTTCCAAAATGCCATCAGCCCAGGTTCATGGACATTACCCGTGCATGCTTCAGTCTTTACGGGTCTCAACGCTTCGACACATGGCGTGACAATGCCCAACAATCGTCTTCTTCCAGGGCAACCCACGATTGGGCACTATCTCCGTTCTACAGGTCTGTTCACCGGTGGGCTTGTCAGGAATGTCCTTGTTTCACAAGCCTATGGTTTTGATGATGGCTTCTGCGAGTACAGTCACCTGAGACAGTTTTCTGCCGAAGAGATTTCCGAAAGTGCGTCTTCATGGATAGACAAGCATTCAGACCTGCCCTTCTTCCTGTTTCTGCATTATTTTGATGCACATTTCCCTTATTCGCCACCCGCGCAATATGACCTTTTTGGAGACCCGGAGTATGCGGGGGATATTGATGGAGACGCTCGATTCCAAGACTTCATTGATGGGAAGAAGACCGCTGAGGATATTTCCGCAGAGGATCTGGCAGAAGTAGTTTCGCTCTATGATGGAGAGATTCTCAGATTGGACGCAGCCCTGCAGGCGCTGGTGCAGCGACTGATGGATCTGTCATTGCTTGATGATACCATGATCGTGCTCTTTTCTGACCATGGCGAGGAGTTTGCAGAGCACGGGGGATTCGCTCACGGACCCAAACTGCATGAGGAGGTCATCCGTGTCCCTCTTCTCGTCAAGCCTTGGAAGGGGGATAGAAGCC
>JAKQFZ010000058.1 GCA_029558215.1 Candidatus Omnitrophota bacterium | reverse complement strand
AGAGTGTGGTATACATATGGGCGTAATTATTGGAGGTGAAGAGATAAATGGCGCACGTAAAGAGTGGCGGTGGCAAGCAGAAGAATGGCCGAGATAGCCACGCAAAACGACTGGGAGTAAAGCGTTTCGACGGTCAACAGGTCAGTGCGGGAACGATTCTTGTAAGACAGCGAGGCACGCACTTTCATCCTGGGTTGAACGTGGGCAAGGGCGGAGATGATACGTTGTTTGCCCTTGTTGATGGTGTTGCGCGATACGAACAGAAAGGAAGAGACCGCCGTTTCGTTTCAGTCTTGCCACCGAACTAGGTCGAGGCTGGAGATGAATCAATGGCGATTAGCACACCAAAAGCCCCTTTGACGCTCCGCAACCTCAGTGAGCAGGTTGCGGTGGCTTGTCAATTGATGGAAGGACCTCAGGGCGTTATTCAGGTTCTTCTTGCACTGGTTAACGGGGAAAAGGTCCCGACCAAGGACTTGGCGAGGAAATCACGGCTCCCGTTGCCAGTTGTTGCAGCGATTAAGAACGAGCTTCAGAAGAGGGGTGTCCTCCGTGTTGACGGTCCTGCCACGCTCAGTGACATGGGGCGTTCTTTGATGCAACGTTCGTGGGGAGGGTCCCGGTTTCAGGAAACGCTCTGCCCAGTCTGCAAGGGACGTGGTCACCGATGGCCCCCAGGCTTTCCTGAGCTTCTCAACAAACTGACGAATTACTGCCGGAATCGTCCGCGAGTGGATGTCCGGCTGGATCAGTCTCAGGCGGAACCTGAGACCAGTCTTCTGCGTGCTTCCTATATGGTGGCCAGGGGTGGGGTGCTCGGAAAGCGGGTTCTGCTTCTTGGCGATGACGACCTGATCTCACTTTCTCTTCTTCTGTGGGTTCGGGAGAGCGTTGGCCCTGATGCGCTTAAGGAATTCAGTGTCGTGGTGGTTGATGTTGATGAGAGATACCTGGAGTTCATCCAGGAGATGTGTTCAAGAGAAAACTTGACGGTTCAAACCGTTCACCATGACTTGCGTACGCCATTGCCTAGAAATCTGGGGAGTTTCGACACCTTTGCGACTGATCCTCCTTACACAGTCGCAGGCTGCCGACTTTTCGTGAGTCGTGCCTTAGAACGGATGACCAAAGACGGAACGGGGATGGGATTTCTCTGCTTTGGACAGTCTCGTTCCGATCTACTTGCAGAAGTTCAAAAATCACTCTGTGGCATGGGGCTCGTTGTTCAGGAGATGATTCCCATGTTCAACAGATATCTGGGATGCTCGGTGCTGGCCAACTCAAGTGCCTTGTTTCATCTTTCTGTTTCGACTGATGCTGCCCCCTTGATTCGAGATGTCTACGAAGGAAGTCTCTATACGAGGGACTCCAAGGGTAAGGCCAAGAAGTATCACTGCATGAAATGCAAAGGCGAATACGAAGTCGGTCCGGGACACCCGATTCAGACAATTGAGGCACTCAAAGAGCATGGATGTTCCTCTTGCGGTGGAAGAAAGTTCAAGGCTTATGGCTGAGCCCTCCAGCCGAAAGCATGTCTTGGTTGACTGGTGGATTCGGGATGTCCAATGGCTTGAGCATTCTGGACCCATGCGAACAGAGTTGATTTCAGCAACACAACTGTTTGGGTTCAATGTTGTCCATGATCATTTCCACGATTTCGACCCCGTTGGTTACACGGGTTTTCTGCTTCTGAGCGAATCGCATCTTTCCGTTCACAGTTGGACTGACGAAGGATATCTGGCTCTTGACATATTCTCCTGTCGGACGGGAAACCTATCGGCACTGGTTGAGTATCTAAGGAACAGACTGTCACCTTACCGCGAGTGTTTTCTTGAAAGACCCAGAGGGGTGATCGAGAGATTGGGAGGAAGGAACCGATGAAGTTACGAGCAATTATTGTTGTTTCAGCCGCTATTGTTCTTCTCGTGTTGGGGCATCTCTTCGTCTTCGCCCCACTGGCATCACAATGGTCGCAATCCACAGACAAGTTCAGCAATAATGTTCAACAGGTGCAACGAATCATCCGGGAAGAGATTCCCGCGCTTGATCCTGCTTCGGTCATCAGGGAAGTCCAGAAAACACTTACTGAACAGACGGGCTCTCTTACGGAACTTGGAAAGGCTTATCAGTACACTGACCACTCTCTAGCGACGAGCCAACCAGCGGTTGCTCAGGATCTGCGAGAGGTGCTGATTTCCGGCCTTCATCGTATCGAAGCATTTCAGAGCAACACTCAGGAGACCGTCGTTCGCATTCTGCAAGGATTGGGAATCGGCGATACTCTTGCGGAAGGCAAGTTTGGCTTGGGTTACTCTGCGATCGGCGGGAATTCCTACGCTTTCCCTGCCGCTGACGGCCTGATTGACGAGGGCTGTCTGGAGTTTTTGGTGAAGCCTACTTGGAATCCACTGCTTGATCAGGCATACCGAGTTTTGGCCACTCTCGTGGGCTATCAACCGGCGGAGACCGATCTGGGCAAAGACGCAAAGCTTCCTTTTTGCTCAATTCGCGTCATCAAAGACACTCGGAGAGGACTTGTTTTGGAAGTGCAGGGGTACGATGGTCTCTCGGAATCAGTTGATTGTCCCATTGACACATGGGAGGCCAATTCCTGGCATCATGTTGCAGTGAACTGGAGCAAGGAAAAGGGTGATGCCAATCTCTATGTTGACGGCCGCTTCATTGGTAGCACTGGTAGCGGAATGGATCGCCGCTCGTCATCGGGCTATGAGGATTTCGGCATGATGGAAGGTGGACTGCCTCGTGGCATGTATACCTCACGACGTTCTTCGCGTAGCGCATCGGGCCGGAGTACTGTTCGCGTGTTGTCCACAATCAGTCTTCTTGAAGTCCTCTACCTTGGAGCGGATCACGAGGGACTGAACCCAGCGGATGCTGTATTCGACGATCTCCGAGTCTCAAACAAGCAGAGAACTAGTTTCACTTTTGATAAACCCTCAGTTGCAGACGACACGACTGTTCTCCTTAGAGATTTTGAGCAGGAGTATATTCCTGCTGATGAAGCAGAACTGATGAAGACTCTCAGTGCCATGCGTCACAAAATGGTATACGCTGAGGATTCTCACTACAATCAGCAGATCCGCGATCGTTACGCCAGAGAATATGAGGTCTTGCGTCGTTCATTGGGGATTGATGTGAAGAAGGTCGAAGAAGAGCGCGCTGGAAACGGAGTTTACGTTCTGGAGGAGCTGTTTCTCGCAGATTACTTGCGCAAGCACCTGCCGAGTTCCTTCACGTTGGACTATCTTGTTCAGCTTCTCGCCTTCAAGATTCCAGAAAAGGACGTGCTTGAAGACCTGGTGGCGTATCTGGATATTGCTGAATGGATTGCCAAGAAAGCAGTGGATCAGAAGGTTCAGGTTCTCAGTGAAGTTCGTTGTCTTGGCAGCAGCACTGAGCAAAACGATGAAGCCGTCTGGATAGAGTTTGAGAAGGTTGTGAAGGAACTCGAGGCGAAGTATCCGCCCAGCGAGAGACAGGCTGGAGTTATGGGCGCGATGGGTATGTCCCCCGAGATGATGATGATGATGGATCCCGCAGCCATGGCGGAGATGCAGATGATGATGGGGGCGGAGATGGGGATTGACGGCATGCCTTACGGTGCTGGTGCAAGAGGAGGGGGAGATCCTGCACAGCGCGCAAAAATGGACGAGATCAATAAACTGAACCGCTATCTCGAGTCCTATCAGAAGGGTGAGGTCAGTCCTGATTTTGCATTGGAGAGAAAAGCCCAGGAGGGGCAAGGTGGTGTCGGAAATGTCTACATCAAGAGAATCGCCCGCGCCTTCTTCAAGAGTAACGTGGAGCAGTTCGCAGGATTTTTATACGACTTGGAGCATGGCGATTATCTTGTGACCGTTGACAAACTCAATGTGACTTCAAACGAGAAGGAAACCCTGGAGTGCTCTGCCAAGATTGATTTCCACTTTCTTGCACCAACTGAAATCACGGATGAACAGGTAAGTGGAACTCCGGACAGCGCAACAGGTGAAGTTCCTGTCGCGCCTGCGGCTTCCTGACAGCACTGAGTTCTTTGTCTACGAACGCCACTGCCTATTTCCCTAGAAGCAGCGTACCACAACCGCAGGGAAGGGCAGTCGTCAGATCGCTTTCCGTAAAATCGTGCGGAATTCCAAGCCCTGCCGAGAGACCTGCCAGACCATCCTTAGCCGCGATTCCAAGATAGGTAATCCGAATCGTGCCATTGAAGAACATCTCGATCTGGAAACTGTTCCGGTTGTCCGTATTGTACTCCGGAACATTCTGATAGGTCACTGCAATCCGGTCGCCAAGCCGCTTCCAAGAAACCGATGCTGACGGACGGATAGGATCGAGATCGTCAAAGAGCGCAGAAATCCTTGGGATTGTGAAGTGGCTCAGCAGGGATTCTTCAGTTTCCACATCGGGCTGACCCAAGGTAATGTACCCGTTGCTGCCAACAAAGAAACTGGTATAGCTCTTTCCATAGAGACTGACCTGGTCAGCATCTGTCAGAACAACTCTGACGTAAGTGTTGTCTCCCAGAATCAGTGGGGTGCCTCCCGATGGATTTGTGGGAAACTGAACGACATCCTTGTCCTCAATGCAAAGATGATACGTATTGTTTCTTTCATCAGGATGGAAGGCCAAACTGATATAGGAAAGATCGTTGTCGGAATTCTCAAAAATCTCCGTGAAGTAGTCGGGAATCGCGACTCGAAGTTGGGCTGTTCGGTATTGTCCCGAGACAGCAGTCTCGTTGATGAAGAAAAGATAGCTCAAGTACTTGCCCGGCTCCAGGCTTCGGGCCAAGGAGTTAACTGTGAATTCCACTCCTTGAGATGCTCCAGGAGCGAGAACGCCATTTAGTGGTTCTATATCGAACCAACCAGAGTCCTCAAAAACCGACCAGATGATCTCACCAGTACCCGAGTTTGTGAGAGTGTAAACTTTGGAACTTGGGAGAAACACTCGGTTGGCGTCGCCAATGGCATAGAAATCCTCAGCGGGCGCAACCACCAGATCGCTGGGCACACTTCCCGCAATATGGATATCATCAATGGCGATGCCCTGAGACGGAACTTGACCGCTGCCATAGTAGTTGAAACGGAATCGGAAACGAGAACTGTAAGAGAGCCCTCTCGCATCGAGAAAATCGTCCAACTTGATGGAGCGCATCGTGTAGTATGGTGGCAGATCATCCAGACTGTGAAGCATGTGCCAATTCAGTCCGTCTTCACTGACCGCCACTCCGTTGAAATCTCTGCTGCCCGTAAACGGACTGGAAGGAACACCCTGAGGCTCCACACCGTATCCCTTTGCCCAGAAGGAAAGAATGACATTGGTTTGACCTGACAGATCTATCGTGAGGTTCAGTTCATTTCTGACGTACTCTGTTGAGCCACTGGCGGAATCCATAGTGAGATGGCTTGAGCCTTCCGGAGCATCCGGCGCAGTTCTAATCTCTGTTCGGAAGTCTCCAGATCCTGATGTCTCCCAATAGGATGCAAGACCGTTCTCAAAAGTCTCCCAGAATGGCATGGAAGCAACGTCGCCGACTTGCACAGTGCAGTACCGAATGTAGTCCAGATTGTGAGTCAAATCACTGAATACGATACCTGAAGTATAGGGAATATCTCTAGGAGGCAGAGTGCCCGCTTCCGCATTGATGGATACAGTGACTGTTTCACTTGCTTCGGGAGCCAAGATTCCCGCACTCGGCTGTACATCAAGCCACGTCTTGCGGCTCATGGCTGTCCACTCCAAGGGGGATGAGCCTCGGTTGGTCAGAAGAAAACTCTGCCGAGATGGGGAAAACGGTCCACCGAGGGTTCCGCGTGCAGACCAGCCATGTTCAGGATAGAGTTCCATAGCGTCCATGACAATCAGCTGCGCCGGAACCGTCTCTGAGTAATTCGTTTCGGAGTTCTCAAATACGACATTGTCTGAGTACTCTCCCGGTGCGAGAGAACTGGCTTCTGGTGTCCAGAAGGCAGAGACAACTGTCTGCTGCTCTGGAGAAAGCACTCCCTGGGTGGGATTCAGGACAAGCCAAGGTTGCGCTTTAGATGACGTCCAAGTGAGTTGAGTGTCCCCGGTATTGGTGATGAATGTCGTTTCCGATACAGGCGTGAACGGCCCATCCTGGTAACCTCTGAAGACAAAGGAGGCAGGCCCTCGAAGCATCATTGAGTCACCGTCATCGAGAGTCAAGTCAACCGTAGTAACCTTCCCAGGTTCAACAAGACAAGTTCCTTGGGCTCGCTTGCCCTCATAGTGCGCGTATATTGAGTGACTTCCAGCGGGCAGCTTCACAAAAGCATAGAAGCCCGTCCCATCGGTTTTCTGAATCTCAGGATTTGTCCCTATAGACAGCAGAGCACCATCAACCGCCGTGCCGGTGACATCGCGAACTGTGCCACATGCAATCCCAAAACTCGGGTTGGTCAACCAGGGAGCGTCAGGAACTTCTCTGCGTTTGTCGAACACATCACCATTGATCGCCTGCCAGGAAAGCGTCTCATTCTGTTCCAGAGAGGTATATCCGTACCGGTACAGCAGAGTTCCCGCAACCCCTGGGCAGTCTCTTGCGAAAAGCAGTTGGGAGATGTGATTTTCGATGTAGTTAAGATAGCTGCCAGGACCGATAAGGACATGGCGTCCGCCGCTTGAAAAGCCAGCAAACTCAGTCCATTTCCTGAATCCATCGTACTGCGCCACAGTGTGATCTCGCATGTACACCATGGGGCAGTTCATATCGAGGATCCCTTCCCGCATCATTTCAGGCCAGTCACAGAATACGTCATTATAGGGACGGGTCGTCGTGAAGTCGCCATTCAGTGGCGGATCCAGCCAGGTAACCGTCGAAGCGGACATTTTGATGCCCCATCGGATCTGTTTGCACTGAACGTAGGCTTTTCGTACCAGTGCAAGAATCTGATCTCTTCGGAACTGACCCCACTGCTCGTCGGTCGCAGCCGGGATGTCCGTGCGATGGTACAACTGCTGGAATCTTGACACGCTTGTGGGATGGTATCCAGCGGTGCGACCCATATATCGAATGTAGTCAAAATGAAGCCCGTCCAGATCGGGATAGTTGGTCACAAGCTCTCTGATGACGTCGAGAAGATACTCCTGAACTTCAGGAACGCCAGGGTCAAGAACGATGTCTGCTTCAACGCTCCCATCCTCATTCCGTGTCCGCCATTCGGGATGCCGATAAGAGACGTGCCCTGCCGGTGGCTTGGTAGTCCCAGTCCAGACACGGTAGGGGACAAACCAGCCATGCACCTCGATGCGCTGTTTGCCACCTGAGGTGTCATGCGCTTTGGCAAGAATATCCGCGAGAGGATCAACGTAGCCACTGGTGATATTCGTCGCTCTTGGTTCTATGGTCGAGATGTAATAGGCATCCGCGGTCTTGCGAATCTGCGGGAGCATGGTGTTGATGTTCTTACGCCTGAGGTCGTTGATCGTCTGGGTGGTTTGCAGCGCTGAAAGGTAGCCTGCTCCCCATGCGAAATGCCAGGTTCCCTGATACTGTCTGGAGTAGTCTGAACCTTGCTTTACAAAGCGAACTGCGTCAGCCACAACCCTCATTCCGATCTCGGAACTGCGGTTGTTGAGAAGTACTGACGCTGTCACATCTTCCGTGAATCCATAGCTGCCCAAGGATACCCACTGCCCGCTGTTGAACTTCTGGTTGACCGTGACATAGGCAGACTCTCCGGCATGCTCTACAACGTACTGCGCATCGCTAACATTCGTGAAACTGCTCGGGTACCAAACGGAGACCTCATATGTTCCGTCTTGAAGATTCGCGGACCAACGTGCAACGTCCGTCTCGTCAATTGCCCCCGGAATTTCCCAGTAGGTTGTTGAATGCCTTCTGGCGAGAACATCACCCTGCTGCCATCCTTCTGTTGCCTCAAAGGCAGAATGAAGGTCATCAACAATGATGGTTTGGCAAAAGGCCAACCACGGCACGCAGCAAAGCCCGCTGAGCACCACAGAAATCCCAAAGAGCAACCACAGTCTCTGATTCCTTGCGCCAAAGAGTTCTTGCTTGGACATGTTAGACTCCTCACCTCGCGAAATACTCAGCCCATTTATAACTGTTCACATCCGCAAAAGCAAGCCTAAGTAGTTACCTACTTATGCCATGGGGACAAAAGAAACGGGGACGAAGTTGGCAGTCGCCTCGCCCCCGAAAATCGCTGCATAGGAAATTCCTGTCGTATCACCTGTCCCAATGCCAAGCCTTAATCAACTCAGTCAAGTCCGAACCGTTGATCAGCTCGTCACGCATTCGGTTGTAGCGGTTAAACTCGCTTTCATTGAAGGGAGCCTCATAGGGTGTCTCATTCAGCCAATGCCAGGTTCGAGAGAAACGGAACAGCTCCTGATAGCCGAACGATGGAATCAAAGGCTCTGTCTGAACAACAAATTCGTCCAGATTTCCGTTGTTGTTCTCACCTTGCTGTAGTCTGAAACCGGAAAGTTTATTGATGTTGTTCTTGAAACCAAGACCACGCAACTTCAGATAGCCATCAACAAAACAGTCCCACTTGTGTGTCTGGTAATTCTGGCGAATCGTCACTCGGTACCAACGAGCAGGGTCAACCATGACTCCGGTAGAGATCCACGCCCCGTTGCCTTGTCCGTCACCGTCTAGACACGAGATTCCTTCGATCGAATGGAACAGCACAAGGCAGCTGCCAGGTTCCAGAACGGCAAGATCAGGATACTCGGGTTCTGGTGTGGTTTTGTACCATCCTTCAAGCCAGACTTCCTGATGTCCGGCAACGTCCATCGCCTTGTCCACAGTGGCCTGTGGGGAAATGGCCAGAGACTGCACCCCGCTGTAGGCAATGGAATCGGTGATGGTGGCGGTTCCAGATGACTCCCATCCATTCTGAGGAAGAGTTCCGACGGAAAAGGCAGGAACTTCGTCAGGCTCAAACCCCGTTGTATAAATAAATGGAGTCTCCTGCTGAACGGCAAGAGCCACACACGACCAGGAAAGAGCCAAAACAAGGACACAGATAAATGACATCAGGCAGGTGTTTTTCTTCACTTCTGTCAGACTCCCTAAGAAACGAGATTGGCGTATTCCGCCAGAACATGTTCACTTTGGGGATAATAAGGAAATATTGCGTCCTTTGTCAACCAATTCCGTCTCCGCTTTCAGAAAACGGGTGCTGTATCGAAAGAGGATATCCAGCCTGGATCCCATCTCATTTCCAGGTCGTCCGTGCGACTTGCTTCAGAACGCCAGTTAGGGTAGCATCCTAAATTGTTATGCCACGATATGAGTGGCTGAATGAGTTTGAACTGAACTGTTTGCTTCAATCGGGAGAATATGACAGCAATTGTGAGTCTTGACATCATGTTGGAGTATGATGGCAAGATGCAGAAACAGATCTCATATCTACTCTTGCGAATCTTACGAGGAGAGAGCAAGCATTGACTGAATCTGCCACCGTCTTTCGATATTGCCGGACTGGCTGTATTCGTACTGTCCTGCTTGCGTCCTTCGTGTTAGTCTTTCTTTGGAAGGCAGTCCGACCGGAGCTGGTCTACCACAACCAATCGCCTGTCTTTTCCTTCAGTTCCCAGTTTCTCTCGGAGTACATGGGAACACCAGGAGAACCAGTCCGGTACCTATCCCATCTGGTGTACCTTTCGTACCTGTGGCCAGCACTGGGAGCCCTTCTGACAACACTGCTCATATTGGGGATCTGTCTCTTGGCAGGAAGGTATTTCCGTGTCAGTGGGATCTCCCATTTCTCTTCCATGCATCTGATCCCTGGAGCATTTCTGGTTCTTCTGCACAACAGCTATCAGCATTCGCTGAGTCTGGACATCGGATTTGCAGTGGCACTTGTTGCGGCTTTAACATACGCCCGACATGGCGCTTGGCACTTGTTTGCCCGTGTGGTTCTGTTTCTTGTAACGGCTGGTGTGATCTTCTACCTGGCAACGGGTGCATATCTCGTTTTCGTAGCATTGTCAGCAGTATTCGAATGCGTTAGAAATCGCCGTGCCTGGCTTGCCTCAGTGTTGTTGGTTCTCTCACTTTTCATCCCTCTGGCGTATTCATTGCTTGTTTTTGGTGTGAGTGCTGGGAAAGCCTACGCGAGTCTAATCCCTCCTGAATACGATGGGAAAATTCCCTCTGCACTGGTGTGTCTTTGGTTGTCTTGTCCAGGTCTAGTCATCGGTGTTTTGGCTTGGGAAAAGATCCTTGCTAGGAAAATGGATTGGGAAGCCAGAGAACGGATGCGTCGTGGTGACATTGCAGAAGAGTCGCATTCTGTGCAAGAGAAGTCTCATCGGCACAGAGGAGGTCAGCGAGAGAAGAGCATCATTCGCCGCTCTCTTCTCGCCAGTTCAGTTCTCGCGGTGGTGCTGTATTTTTCATTTCCCATGCACGTCAGGACTCTGATCGAGATAGACTATCATGCCACCAATGAGGAATGGGAAAAAGTTCTCGTGGCATCCAAGCGGCTGCCGGTAAACCTTATGACTCATTTTGCCTTTCATGATACCAACCGAGCGCTGTTTCATCTTGGTGTCTATCCGGAGCGTATGTTCGAGTTTCCACAGACCGACCAGTTGAACACTCTCATGCCCCCCGAAAAGCTGAGTGAGTCTATGCATGCCTGTTTGAAATTCAGTGATCTCTTTTATGATCTGGGGCTGATCAGCGAATCCGAGCATCTCGCATATGAAGCATTGTCCAGCTATGGTAATCACCCAGCTATTTTGAAGAGACTCGTTCAGACCAATGCCCTGAAAGGCAGGGCGCAAGCCGCACGACAGTTTCTCAATGTTCTTCAGACATATCCGGCAGCTCGCAAGTGGGCAAAGAAGTTCCGAACTTTCCTGGACAGTGAGCCATTGGAGGAGCCAGGAATGAGAGATGCGTCGTCAAGAATGCTTCGCACCGACTACGCTGGGATGGATTTTACTCCAGAAACCGTCTTCAACTGGCTTCTCAAAGACAGCAGAGAGAACCGAATGGCCTTCGAATACCTGATGGCTCATTATCTGTTGACAGGGCAGTTGGAAGAGATTGTACGTAACGTCCCCCGGTTGACTGATCTGGGGTACAAGCATATACCGACGCTCTACGAAGAAGCCATTCTCGTCTATATGCAGACCACAGGGCAGCAACATCCGAATCTTCGAGGTCACCGTATTCGCCAGGAGACCCACGAACGATTCCGGCAGTTTAACAGACTCCTGGTTGAGCACATGAACGATCTTGAGCGTGGCAAGACAGAAGTGCTCGAGGAATTCGCAAGCAGTTATTGGACATACTGTGCGTTCTCTCTGCAAATGCTCAAAATGGAACCAGAGACAGTGGCGGAGGCGTCGTCATGAAAGCTGGAAAGAGCCGCTTGGCGGCTATCAGTGGGCTCGTACTTCTGACAGTTGTCTTGCTGGCGGTTATTCTCTCAGAGGAAGACATTACTGATGCAGCCGTTGACGTACCTCGACTTAACAGAGAGCCGGTCATTTTCCCGGAGTATTCTGGCGTTGTCGTTCCACCAAACATTGCACCCATGAATTTCGTCATCCTGGAGCAGGGCGACGAGTACCTCGTTGAGATCGAGTCTGAGTCAGAATCTTTGACGATCTCCAGCCGCAAACCCAGCATTATTATCCCTCCGAAGCGGTGGAGACAGGTATTGAGTTCATCGAGAGGGCAAAACCTTTCGTTCTCTGTTTCGATCATGACAAAGGAGGGTGGATGGCAGCAGTTTCAGCCCATTCAGAATCTCATCTCCTCTGATGAAATTGACGGCTTTCTGGCATACCGCCTGCTCGGACCTGTGTACAACATGTGGAAGGACATGGGTCTCTATCAGAGAGATCTCTCGAGCTACACGGAGAGCATTATCGTACATAATGAAACGCTGTCGCTTGCGTGCATCAACTGCCACACCTTCCATTCGAGGAGTCCTGATCGTTTCCTGTTTCAGGTCAGGAGCACTGAATACGGACGACCCATGGTCATGGTTTATGATGGAGAGGTAAAGGCTGTTGACTCGCGAACAGACGCAAATCCGCTGACTGCTGTTTACTGCTCTTGGCATCCCAATGGGAAAATCGTTGCCATGTCCGGCAACCGGATTACACAATTCTTCCACACGGCAGGTCAGGAAGGAAGGGAAGTGTTCGACCACGAATCAGACCTTGCTCTTCTCAACGTTGAGACCAACACGACAACCACGACACAAGATATCATGCTGCCTGATCGTCTGGAAACTTACCCAAACTGGTCTGCTGATGGTCGGTTCCTCTATTTCTGCAGTGGCCCTCAGCTCCCTGTTGAACGGTACAAAGAGATCAAGTACGACTTGATGCGGATCGCGTACGATGTAGACAGCGATTCCTGGGGAGCGATGGAGACTATCGTTTCCGCCTCAGATACTGGCCTGAGTGTGACGCATCCCAAGCCTTCCCCTGACGGGCGATACGTTTTGTTCTGTATGTGCGATCATGGGAACTTCTCGATCATTCAGTCATCGAGTGATCTCTATCTTCTGGACACTTCGACAGGAGCATACCGTCGCCTGGATATCAACTCCGATGAGGTTGAGTCCTATCATTCGTGGTCGAGCAATAGCCGCTGGTTTGTTTTCAGCAGCAAACGACGGGATGGACTTCTCGCCAAGCCGTATTTCTGTCATGTGGACGAGAAGGGCAGAGTTTCGAAGCCTTTTCTGTTGCCGCAGAGAGATCCATTGTTCTATGATTCCTTTCTCAAGACATTTAACGTGCCTGAGTTGATCAACGGACCTGTGCGCGTCAGTAGCAAGGAGATCAGTCGGACGGTCTGGAACAAGGCAGATCATCTCAAGGCTAAGTTAGATCCAAAAGTTGCATTGCCAAAGAGGGATGAGAAAAAGGAGCCGTCCAAGGATATACCTTGGCGTCCAGCGAGTGCAGGAAGATAGGAATTGCAGATGTATTGTGCTCAAGTTGTTCAAGGGGAAGGGTTTACGATTTTTCTACGCAAGCCCGTGGACGACCAGATATACTTGACTGTGCAGACGGGTGGCATTCCCCAGCGACTCGATCATCTTGTTACGTCAATCTATCAAAGTATTGACGACATCCTTCAAGATGCCAAAGCATGCGTTGTCCATGAGAGGATATTTGGCAGCAATACGTGCCAGCATTCCATCCTCGAATCAAGGAATCGCTCTCTTTCCAAGTGTTGCGGCGATACAGGGAGTGGGCTGTTCACCTTCATAGAGGGCAAGCCAGTCTGGGGAGAAGGGCTTGCCGGAATTCAGGTTCTGGCTGTCTCTCCAAGGACTAGTACTGAAAAGGTTCAGGTCATCTACGAGAAGGGTGCTGCTGTTGGTCGGATATGGCGTCGCCACGGCAATACTTTTGTGATGCTCCAGAATTTGCACGGCCAATTGTCGAACTCACCTGCAGAGGACTCCCGCACGGCAGAAGTGGGGCGGATGTTTGAGCGTACCGAGAGACTGCTCAAGCAGGTTCACGGAGACTACCGCGACGTTGTCAGGACATGGCTGTATCTGTCGGAGATTCTCAAATGGTATCCGCAGTTCAACGAAGTTCGCAACAGTGCGTATGCCCGATTTGGCATAATGCCTTCTACTACAGATCACGAGCCAGTTCATCGCTTGACGCTTCCCGCCAGCACAGGGATTCAGGCAGAGAATCCCTTGGGAGCTGCTTGCTTGATGGATGTTCTAGCTATCGTGGGTCAAAGCAGGCCTCCAGTTGATCAGATGTCGAATTCAAGACAGAAAGATGCGTTTCGTTATCGTTCTGCGTTCTCCCGAGGAGCATGCATTGAACACCCTGACTTCAGAGAAATTCAGATTTCCGGTACTGCGGCGATTGATGAGGCAGGACACAGCCTCTACCCAGGAGACTTTAGAAAACAGGTTGTAAGGACTTTTGATAACGTTGAGGCACTTCTGGCGCAGGGGGCGGCAACGCTCCAGGATTTCTGTTCTGGGACTGCTTTTATCAAGCGTGTTGGAGACTCTGAGGAGTACGGTAACATATTGGAAGAATTGGATTTGAAGAGCCTCCCTTGTGTTTGGGTGGCTGCTGACATTTGCCGCGATGATCTTCTTTTTGAGATTGATGGTATTGCGGCCGTGGCCAAGTGAACGGTTTCTGGCGTAGAACTATTTCACGATCAGGTCAGTCTTGACGGCAAAAGGAAAAGGGCGGGGAAGATTCCTTCTGGGTCTCGGCCTCTTGAGGGCATGCATTGCCTTAGCGGCAATCTCCGAAACGGTGGTAGTCCCCTCCTTGCCATCAATGAGCAGGCACGTCACAGGTCTGGTATCAGTAAGATGTTTCACAACCTGTTCCGCGGATTCCTGCTGTCCCCAGTGAGCGAGAGCAATAATGAGCGAGGCGAGAAGTGCCGGATCCGTCTCCCGATCCAACTGTTCGGCAACCAGATCGTGATCCTGCGGTTCGTTCAGCAGCAACAGAATTGCTGCTGAACTATACTTTGCCGAAGGCACAGTGGTTGCCTGAAGACGTTGTGCCACCTTCTGTCTTTCCTCAACAGAAAGCCGGGGTGGACGTACATAGATACATGATATCGCCAGTAACCCCAGGCAGACCGCCAGAGCAATCCATCTCTTCTTCAGCACCAAAAGCCTCCGTCATCACGTACTTCTGTTTCGACGGCGTAGCACCACCAAAGATTCAATATGATATGTCTGGGGAAACATGTCAAATGGCAGAACCTCTTCAATCTCAAAGGCGTCGAGTCGTGAGAGATCGCGCGCAAGAGTTGCTGGATGACAGGAAATCATGGCTATCGTATCCGTTCCGCTCAGGGTGATTCGATGCAGAGTCTCTTCGTCACATCCCCCTCTCGGCGGATCCAGGACTACCATACTTTGACTGGCAAGGTCACATTGCCCTTTTCCAAGTCCCCTCGGCAGAGGTTCGTCATAGAAAGAGACATTCTGAACGGATTGCTCTCTCGCGGCTTGAATCGCATATCGAATTGCCTTCCGATCTGAGTCCAAGCCGATTACGGACTCAAATTTCTCGGCAAGCATCAACGTCAATATGCCCACACCGCAGTACCCATCTAGTGCCAATCTTCTGTTGCTTGTTTCGATCATATCCACAGCTTCGTAGAGTCTTGCAGCGATGGCTGGATTTACCTGGAGGAAACTTGTCGCTCCGCAATGACTATAGATGTTGCCGTATGAGATCCTGTATGAATCCGGACCATGGAGACTCACGATTCGTGGCGGATCCAAAGCTGACCCAAGGCTGTTGATGCAGAATCCTTGAGCGCCAAGACCCTGAGCCGCTTTCGACGCCGCAGATTCCGCCACATCAAGGTTTGTCAACTTTCTCCTAGCGTCGAATACCAGAACCAGACTGTCGCCGAGCAGTCGTATGTGTATCTTTTCAAAGAATGGGGTAAGTTTTTGCTGAAACTGTTTCAAGGGGCGAATGACCTTGCGAATCGCTGGAGACGCAATAAGGCAATCGGAGATTTCGACCGTCTCGTGGGAAGCAGACTTCATCATCCCCATTAGACTTGACTTGTCGGTACCTTCCAGAGTGAGTGCCAGCTTATTCCGATATTCCCACTGAGGAGAGGGCATGACTGGACGAATGGGGACGTCACTGAAACCCGCGATTCGGCTGAAGGCCTCTCGAATCCTGGTGTGCTTGAACACCAGCTGCTCTGAGTATCTCAAATGCTGAAGTTGGCAGCCGCCGCATTCAGAGTAGTGAGGGCAGCGGGGCTCGATCCGGTCAGGGGAAGGAGTGACTATCTCGAGAAGTGTACCTCGATCAAACGTCCTCTTGTGATAGTGCCTGCGTATGAGGCAGGTTTCGTCGGGCAGTGCACCTTCAATGAAGACGACCTTGCCATCCTCGGCTCGAGCGACACCTTGTCCAGCCGAGGAAAGTCCTTGGATACGAACGACACAATTGGTCGAGTTTGTCGTCACAGTTTTCGTGCCACCTCTGGCGAAGGAGATGTCAGAAGCCACCTTGACCATTGTTCAAAAGACTCGCGTTGGAGTCTCGCATAGCAATATGTGGAAGACTCTTCCAATGAACGCTTTTCAGGTGAATCAGCCAGACGCACGAGTGTGCCTTGATCTACCAAGAAGGTAAGGGATAGTTCCTCAAAGATCTGAAGAGCGGCCTGAAGGCTCATATCCGCAAAGCCTGCTCTCCTCCACTCATCCAATGCATGGGCGACATTCAGAACCCCATTCTGGGACACCCGTTGAAGATGACGGTAGGCTTTTTTGAGCGTTGCCTCGTCCGGATAGGATTCTGCGATGACCTTCATCTTTTTCTCGCACTCTTCTTTTCCGAACGCGAGGTAGACCCAGAGATTGACCTGGTTCTTGCTAAGTCCGTCCAGCAGTCTGGGTGTCCCCGCAAACTCGCCGGTTGGAAGAGACAAAAAGAAAATCCTAAGATCGGAGCATGTCCCGCAAAGATTGGATACCAAGGCTTCCTCGTTTCGCCAGACAGGTGATATCGCAACGCAATTGCGTTGCTGGAGGACTTTTTGGCAGGCATCCACAAAACAGGAAGTTTCGATAAGATCTCCAAACTGCTCTTGCGCCATCAACCATCGGCTTAAGTCCGAGCGAAAAGGATCTTCATCATCCACAAGAAACACGCATGACGCATCGTCTTTCGTGCACTCGCGCTGAATGTCCTGCAGGCGGTTGTTCCGATCACGCCAGTCTATGACGGAACGCCGAGCGCGCGATTGATCACCTTTGGACGCTGGGGACGGTGAAGGACGTATGCCTTGCAGAAGCAGTTCGACTCTCTGTTGCCCCTGAATCCTCCTTCTGCCCACTGTGTAGGCGACATCAACCTTCTCATCAGTCAACTGTCGTAACAGGTCTCCTTGAGAGAAGGCCAAGAGTTCGATCGGGCGCGAAGGGGTTCCAAGTACAAACTTCAGATGGTTGTTTCCAAAGATATGGCCCTTTCCTTTGAGTTCTATGTTCCTGGTCGTAAAGATTGGCGATCGATTGGCTTCTCCAAACGGCTCCATCAGTTCAATCTCAGCAACCAGCGAGTCAGTGATGTCATCGAGAGCCAACTCGCCGTCTATATCGAGTGTCTGAACAAGCTGATCGGGGTTGATCCTTTCTCTTGCGATCCGGGTAAGCCTATCGCGGAGAAGGGTAATGTTCTGCTCGGGAAGTCGAACGCCAGCGGCACCCTCGTGACCACCAAACGACAAGAGGAGATCGCTACATTCTTTCAAACAGCCCACCAAATCAAGTCCAGGAATGGAACGCCCCGAACCCTGAGCTTCTCCATTTTCAGTGGTGAGAAGAAGGCTCGGACAACCGTATTTCTCGACAAGCCGCGATGCAACGATACCAAGGACTCCCTTGGGCCATCCTGGTCGTGCCAAAAGGATAAGACCTTCTTGGACAGCTCGCGGATCATTGGCAACCATCTGCTCACAATCGTTACGGACCTCCGTCTCCCGAGTCTTTCGCTCGCGGTTAATCTCCTCAAGCACTCCAGCGAGATCCAAGGCTGTGTCGTAGTCGTTGGTGAGAAGAAGATCCAACGCTGCCTTTGGACTCCCAAGACGACCTGCTGCGTTGAGCCTTGGGCCGAGGACAAAGGCGACTGCCCAAACACCGATATGCTCCTGTATAAGTCCAGACTTTTCTATCAGAGCCCTGAGACCCGGTCGCTTGGTGTACCTCAAGCAAGACAGGCCGGAATGAACCAGGATGCGATTCTCTCCCAGGAGTGGAACAACATCGGCAATCGTGCCAAGAGCGACAAGATCATGAAACTGCCGAAGATCGATTGCGTTTTTGTTCAGATTTCGCAGCTCAGTCTCAAGCGCTTCGACAAGCTTGTATGCCACTCCTGTGCCGGAAAGGCTCTGGTGTGGATAGCCGGACTGTTCCAGCTTCGGATTGATAACCGCCAGGGCCATTTCTGGCCTGCCTGATGAAGGTTCGTGGTGGTCTGTGACGATTACGTCCATCCCAAGACTGCTTGCAAGAGCGATTTCCGGGGCAGCCGATATGCCACAGTCCACGGTCACTAGCAGAGAGTATCCCTTGGCAGAGGCTTCCTTGACCTTTTCAGCGCTGAGGCCGTAGCCCTCTTCAAAGCGGCTTGGCAACACAACATCTGCCTCCATGCCTCGTTCTCTCAGGTATTCTGCAAGCATTGCCGAGGAGACGATTCCGTCAACATCATAGTCGCCATGGATGAGAACGCGCTGGTTCTCATCAAGAGCCCGGACGAGGCGTTGCGTCGCCATAGGCATCTCGAGAAAACGGTTGGGATCAACCAGGTCGTTTAGATTTGGGTTGAGGAATGCAGAAGCTTCTTCCGGAGTTCGAATCCCCCTGAGCAGCAAAAGTCTTGCGAGAATGGAGCTTATCCCCAATTCTCTCGCAAGCTGAGATGCCTTGTCCGCATCAAACTGGCGAACTCGCCATACCTTGCCAATGGAACGGTGGTTCACTCTTCCCTCAGCGACCATTCCGCGAGTGATGCGGAGACTCTTTCGCGTGGGCTATCAACTGCGCCACTTTGACAACGTCTACCATTTCACGAACATCATGAACTCGAACGATATCCGCTCCGTTGAGCACACAAGCCGCGACGGCTGCAGCAGTTCCCCAAAGGCGTTCCTCTGGGGGTTTATTGAGCACCCCCCCGATGAACGACTTCCGGGATGGTCCAACAAGCAAAGGATATCCCAGCCTCTTGAGACAATTGAGTTTTGCAAGAATTTCATAGTTCTGTTCAAGAGTCTTGGCAAAACCTATCCCTGGATCCAAGATGATCTGTTGTCTCTGCAAACCGGCTTCGAGTGCTGCAGAAACCGATAGCTCTAACTCACCGACGATATCAGAGAGAAGATCCCCGTAATCAGTCAGTGACTGCATGTTCTGTGGGGTCCCTCTGCTGTGCATGATCACAATCCCAGCACCTGCTTTATTTGCTATCGCTGCAAGGTCTCCCGATTCCCTCA